>DASYQG010000193.1:0-4388 GCA_036005825.1 Chitinophagaceae bacterium
AGCGATTGAAACAAACCCGCCAATAATAGAATTCCGATCGGTAAATGCACCAATGCAGGATGTAAGTGGCTAATAAGATCAGTGATGCTGAGTAAAAGGGAAACAATGACCATTAATCAATAATTATAATCAGGCATATCGTTTACGAAGTAAATTCATCATATACACATTGATCTCCCACTGGTTGCCTAATGGCTGTCTTGTATAAGCCGTTGTTGGCATATAATCCGGCGGACCAAACTCAGTTAGGAAGGTCATTCTTTCCCCATTCTTTTTTTTCCTTTCTACAACTTTATCCCACCATGCGAGGTGAGCTTTCACAGCATTCTCCCATTCCGGAGCTCTCGGATCATTTACCTGCGGCCCTTCCGGATGACCGATCCTTGCATGAATATGTTCCACTCTCTCCAATGTCATGTTTACTGTTTCTGGTTGATCAGCTAATAAACTTTCATGCACATTACACCAATGCGATACATCGAAAGTAATTTTCAGATCCGGATATTTTTCCATGTATTGTCTTGCCACAGGAGCGGCATATAAGATTCTAGAACGATGTGTTTCATGACAAATGGTGATCCCGGTTTCTTTTGCTAATGCAAGAGTATGTTCAATAAATTTTTTATTATCATCAAAACTAAAATGATCCCTGCCTGAGTGATTATTGATATAAAGAGGCCGTTGAATATTCTGTTTCGCAGCAGCATCCACCATTTTTTTATAGTAATCCAAATGCTCCTTAGGATCATTTTGCCAGCCGCCACAAAGAAAACCAACTTCCAAGCCATGGGTTTTTAAAGCAGCAAATAATTCATCCTTTTTATTATCGGCTGGCCACCAGATCTCGATCCCATCATAACCTTCTTTTTTGGCTTTTGCGCAAAAAGTATCGGTGCTACCATCAAAACCCCAATTGGTAGCCATTATTTTTAATTCATAATTTTTATTCATGGTGAAAGAAGGTTGAGTTACTGATGAAATTTTATCGAGAGAAGATAACATCAATGCTGCGGTTGCTGATGTTGATGTCTGTATAAATTTTCTTCTGTTTGATTTCATATTAAATTAGGTAACGATATATTTTTTGGGACAAAAAACTAAAAATAACTACAAACTTCTTTTTTTTGGATGCAAACCATTTAAATGGCAGTAAGACACGAATTCATCAGTTAGTTTTTCTAAGCCACTAATTTCATTGGACTTTAGCCATGAACCAACCCTTATACAAACTTCTGACCCTGTTGAACTGGCCCGTACTTCATACTGAAAAGTAACTAATTCGTTATCGAGATTGTTTGCCGACAGAAATTTCTCGATATCCTTTATAATCTCTAAATGGTATCGCATACTCTTCCTTTATTATCGGATTCTTCCTAAAGTTTGATAAATTAATACTTATCCCAAGAAATATATCATTACTTTAATTCAATGCCACACATTTGTTCAAGAGCGAACAGAACCCTGAACGGAGCGTCGCAAGCAAAGTTGATAGTAGCACGAAGGCCCGTAAAAAAATCTACGCCAATATTTCCTGGATCACTTTCCCTTTCACATCCGTCAATCTAAATGGTCTTCCCTGGAATTCATACGTGAATTTCTCATGATCAAACCCCAATTGGTTTAAGATCGTTGCTTGTATATCGAAGGCTTCCAGTTTTCCATCTATAACTGTATAACCGATCTCATCCGTTTCACCATAAGTAGTACCGCCTTTTATACCACCGCCGGCCATCCACATGCAAAATGCATCAGTATGATGATCTCTTCCTTTGAACGGCGCAGTTTTTCCTTCACGGTTTTCCTGCATTGGCGTTCTGCCAAATTCACCGCCCCATACCACCAATGTTTCATCCAACAATCCTCTTTGTTTAAGATCAAGGATCAATGCAGTCATTGCTTTATCAACCTTGCGGCATTTATTTATCATACCAATATCTACTGCAGTTTGCGGATCTGTACCATGACTGTCCCAACCCCAATCAAACAACTGAACAAAGCGAACACCTCTTTCCACCAAACGACGTGCAAGCAATGCATTATTGGCAAAATTTACTTCACCAGGTTTTGTACCATACATATCATGTATGTATTGCGGTTCCTCATTTATATTCATCACTTCCGGCGCAGTGATCTGCATTTTATACGCCATCTCGTATTGTGAAATGCGTGATAATGTCTCCGGATCTTTATACTGCTCATGCTGATGTTGGTTGATCTTATTGATCGCATCAATAGAAGCACGACGCAGGTCACGATCCATCCCCTTCGGATCATTAATAAACAGAACAGGATCACCCTCACTTCTGCATTGTACACCCTGGTATACACTTGGCAAAAATCCACTGCCCCATGCACTCTTGCCAGCATCCGGATCATTACCGCCGGATGTCAACACAACGTACCCTGGTAAATTTTGATTTTCGGTTCCGAGACCATAAGTAACCCATGCTCCCATACTCGGACGACCTAAACGTGGTGAACCGGTATGCATGAACAATTGCGCCGGTGCATGATTGAATTGATCGGTGGTCACTGATTTTATTATTGCCACATCATCAACAATGGTTGAGAAATGCGGAAGATAATTACTGACCCATAAGCCACTTTCACCATGTTGAGCAAATGTTGCTTGCGGTCCAAGCAAAGTTGCCTTACCGCGGATGAATGCGAATCTTTTTCCTTCCATCAAACTTTGGGGGCAATCCTGTCCATCGAGTTTCACCAGGTCGGGTTTGTAATCGAATAATTCCAATTGCGACGGCGCACCTGCCATATGCAAATAGATAACCGACTTTGCTTTTCCCGGAAACATTGGTGGCCGTGGCGCCAATGGATTCACCGGATCAAATAAAATATTTGATGCATGCTGCGAAGAACTTCTTCCACAGCTATTCAATAGTGAACCCAAGGCCAATGCACCCAAACCCATCGCACTTTCTTTTAAAAAATGACGACGGGTATGTTGACGAAGCACTTCTTTTCTAGCTTCTTCAAATAATCTTTTGTTATGTAATTCTTGTTGTGTCATCACTTGCGAGGCGAAGCCGAAGCAATCTCCTCATTTTATTTCTATTTATGTTACCAGCTTTAATAATTCTTATCATCACCTGTTGCGTCGCACTCTTGTACGTTCTGTAATTCTATTCATCTCTTGTTGAACCCCTACGGGGGTTCTTTCCGAAAATTTTTCTTTTCATCCCCGGGTTAAGAGCCGGGGCTACCGGTATTTGTCCCTACGGGACAAATACATTCTTTATAAATCAAAGAATCTCCAACCTAAGTCTCCCCTTTAGGGGGACAGGGGGTTGGGTTTACAATTTAGTTACCACTTCATCCAAATTCAAAATAGCATTACACACCACCACCATCGCTGCTGTTTCCGGATTATTATGTTCATTATTCATTCCTATCATTTCACATGCCTTTTCCTTATCCGAATTAAATATTTCAAATGCATTTTTATACAAGCCTGATAATATTGCCAGGTCTTTATTATCTGCTGCATGACCAGTTGCTAATTGATATCCTCTCTTTATCTGCGCCTCAATATTTGAGCTAACCTCTTTTTGTAAACGATAAACAAAATATCTTGCCATTTCAATATAAGCAGAATCATTCAAAGTAACCAATGCCTGCAATGGTGTATTGGTTCTAATTCTTCTTGCAGTACATACGTCTCTTGATGTACCATCAAAAGTTGTCATCGATGGATAAGCCGCTGTTCGTTTCCAGTAAATATATACACCACGCCGATATTGATCTTCCCCTTTGCTTTGTTTCCATTGTGCCGGGCTATAAGGAGAGTTCCATATTCCTTCGGGCTGGAAAGGCATTATACCGGGACCATACATTTTGTTACTTAGCAAACCACTTATGCATAAAGCCTGGTCTCTCACTTGCTCTGCGGACAATCTTACTCTCGGCCCCCTTGCATAGTATTTATTGTAAGGATCTTTTTGAATTAATTCATCGTTAACATTTGACTGCTGCCTGTAAGTAGCAGACATTACCATTTCTTTCAGCATTCTTTTAAGACTCCAATTATAATCATTCATGAACTGCCACGCCATCCAGTCGAGGAGTTCTTTATGTGTTGGAGTCATTCCCTGCGATCCGAAATCTTCCAGTGTTTCTACAATCCCATTTCCAAAAATCTGTTCCCATAACCGATTTACCATTGTTCTCGCAGTCAAAGGATTTTTTTTATCTGTTAGCCATAATGCAAGATCCAGCCTGTTTTTTCTTCCATTTTTTTGAATAGGAGAAAATAATTTTGGAACGTCTGGTTCTACTTTAACTCCTTTTACCAGCCAGTTACCTCTTTCAAAAACATTTGATTCTCTTGTAAGGTCAGTTGAGTTCTCAAACATGACCGGCGTTGTCTTTAC
>DASYQG010000194.1:0-5424 GCA_036005825.1 Chitinophagaceae bacterium
CTTGCACGACTGGCATGGCCCAATAATTCTTTTACAGCATCAAGATTGGCGCCATTATTCATTAAATGTGTGGCAAAAGTATGCCGCAATACATGTGGACTTTTTTTATCAAGAGTTTTTACTTCTTCGGTAAGTATACCTCTCACTAAATTATATGCATACTTCGGATATAATTTTTTCCCTTTAGAACTTACCAGTAAAACATCATCAGCTTTCTCGAATATTTTTCTTTTTTCATTTATATAATCTTTTATTACAGTAAGCAGGTCCACCCCTGCCGGTATAATTCGTTCTTTATTTCCTTTTCCCAGGATCTTTAATTGCTTTCTTGAAAAATCAACTTGTTTTTCTTTAAGATTTATTAATTCGCTTAACCGCATACCAGTTGAATAAAAAATTGTGATCAGCATTTTTGTATTGAGGCTGTCCCAATCTTCGGTATTTGTGTTAAGAGCATTTGTAAGATCAACCAAATCCTTTTCTTTTATAAAAACAGGAAGTCGTTTACTTATTTTAGGAGAAATAATATTTCCCATCGGGGTATTTTCGATCTTACCCTGCTTTAATTGAAATTTAAAGAAAGATTTCAGTGTCGATATTTTGCGATTGATCGTCCTTGCAGTTACATCATCATCCTTCAATGAAGCAAGCCAACTGCGAACAAAACTTGAAGAAATTTCTTTAGCATTAAGGTTTCCGAATTGCTTATCCAGAAAATCAAAAAACTGAACGAGGTCGTCATGATAAGAACGGATAGTATGAGCAGAATACCTTTTTTCAAATTTCAGGTAATCAATAAAGGATTGGATCCCGGGCAAAAATGTGTTTTTCATTTTCACCACTAAACTACAAAAACAAATAGCTACCCCAATCATGTTGGAGTAGCTATCTGAAACTATTTAGCGGGTATATTAACTTTCGATTTTTCCGCTGGCTATTTTCTGCTTGTACACAGCTTTCAACACAGCACCGCGGCGTCTTACTGACGGCTTGGTGTATGATTGGCGTTCACGAAGCTGAAGAAGTATCTTACTTTTCTCAAACTTCTTTTTGTATTTTTTAAGTGCCTTGTCTATGTTTTCGCAATCTTTTGAATCGATGATCAGCATGATTAATATACCTCCTTTGGTATTTTTTTATTGGGCAGCAAAGATAGGTGGAGAAAATCAAATGAAAAAGCTTTCCCAAAAGGAATTTGGCGTTGTTTGTGGCAAGATGGGATTTGTCCATTTGGACTCCTTAGATTTGCTAATATGTTTACCGGAATAGTTGAAACACAGGGAATAGTCAAGAAAATAATTGAAACAGGATCCAATAAAACCTTCTGGATAAAGTCCCCGATCTCTTCAAAATTGAAACCAGATCAGAGTGTGGCCCATGATGGTGCATGCCTCACTGTGGAGGAGGTAAAAGCAAGTCGGCACCGTGTTACGGCCATCGCTGAAACATTAGGTAAGACAGCTTTGGGTGACTGGCAAGAAGGCTCAACCATCAATCTTGAAAGAAGTTTAAAAATAAATGACCGCCTTGATGGACATTTTGTACAAGGACATGTAGATACATCTGCAATTTGCATTTATAAAAAAGAGAAAAATGGCAGTTGGGAATTCCGTTTTCAATTTCTTCCCGAATTCGCTTCCTTGGTCATTGAAAAAGGATCGATCGCTATTAATGGTATAAGCCTTACTATTTTTAATGTAAGTGAGACCACATTTGACGTTGCGATCATTCCGTATACTTTTGAACATACCAATATGAACCTGTTGAAACCGGGACAAAAAGTGAATATCGAATTTGATATGCTTGGAAAATACATCAACCGGAAATTCATTTATTCAAATAAGTAAATGGTTTGACCTATGAATATCCAACCGACTTTAATATGATATTACATAAGCCGGATAATCAAATTGGAAAAAATACGCCAAGCCATCTATTTTATGCAGGACTTGATTCGTTCAGGGGTATAGGTATACTCTGGATAATATGTTGCCACTATTTCCCCCATATAGATTTTTTCAGATTTGGATGGGTAAGCCTGGAATTTTTCTTCGTTCTATCAGGATTCCTCATTACTAAAGTGCTTTTGCATTCGTCCACGAAAAAAAACTTCTTTTCTTTTTTTTATATGCGGAGGGCACTCAGGATCTTTCCCATTTATTTTTTATTCATAATTATTTTTTTCGCTGCTGTTTTTTTAATCAGCAAACCTCATCACTTTGTTTTTCTTAAAGAGAATTTCTTTTACTACTTTATATATCTTCAAAATTTTCTCTTTGTTTTTAAAGGTCTTGAACCGGAAAAATATCTCAATCATCTCTGGTCTTTGGCTATGGAAGAACAATTTTATTTTTTATGGCCATTGGCTATTTATTATATCCGCGATTTAAAAAGACTTAAAAAAATACTTTGGTTCATAATATGTTTTGCGTTCGTCTTCAGAGTCATCGTTTGGTATTTCTGGGGTGAAAGGTTTGAAGTTTATCATTGCAACACATTCGCAAGGATCGATACAATTGCATTCGGATGCCTGCTTGGTTGTGGGTTTAGTTATAAAGACATAAGTAAAAAGCTGAGAGTTCTACTTATTTCGGTTTGCATTTCAATATTCATTTTCGGTTTTCTCTATTTTAAAGACCCTTTTATTACCAATCCTGTTTTCTGCACTCTGGGTTATTCAGCATTCAGCTTTTTATCCATTCTTTTCCTGGAATATTTTATTTCGGAAGAAAAAAAATTCCGGTTTCTTAAAACGAATCGGCTTGTCAATTATCTCGGCCAGATCTCTTATGGTATGTATTTGATCCACATTCCGATTTTATTATTCCTGCTTCCGAGAACAGGTTTACCTGAAACAATGACCAGCCTTCTATGTATCCTGCTGACCTTTATACTTGCGTCTTTAAGTTATTGGTTTTACGAGATCAAATTCTTAAACATGAAGAAAAAATTTCCTGTACAATAAAACGATTATGATAAAGGATGCTTATAAATCGGATCCGTATTGTCAATTATTCAAATTTGGGAAAATAATTTTTTGAAATATATCTTTGAAGAAAGATCGAAGGCACAACCAAAACAAAGCATATCAATCATTCCCTTCCAATATCAGTGAAAACCGATGAAAAGATCCAAAACTATTTCCCCTCAATTGACGGGCTGCGTGGCATTGCTTGCCTGATCGTTGTATTCACACACAATTTTGGGTTTACTCATTTTTTCTTTTTTGGCTGGATCGGTGTTGATCTTTTTTTTGTGATATCAGGGTTTCTTATTACCCGCATTCTTTTACAAACAAAGGATCAACCAAATTATTTCCGGAATTTCTACTTGAAAAGAATATTAAGAATATTCCCTCTATACTACCTGACACTTGCCTTTTTTTTCATTATTGCACCACATATTAAAAATTTCCCGGCTGATATCGGACCTTACGTTGATAACCAGGTATGGTTCTGGACTTATTTGCAAAACTGGCTGTTAATTTTTAATTACCCCGGCGGTAGCACTATCATCCAGCATTTTTGGTCGCTTGCTGTTGAGGAACAATTTTATCTTATATGGCCCTGGATAGTTTTATTATTAAAAAAACCCAAGTGGCTATTAATTTTTGCAGGGGCATTACTCTTGGCTGTAATAGCAACACGATTCACTCTATGGAACTTAAAGATCCGGGATCTTAATTACATGGGGCTTTACACGTTCACACGGATAGATGGCATCTGTGTTGGAAGCATGCTTGCTGTCATTCACTATATGAAATCAAAATTCTTTGATAATTATTTCCCAATGATCGTACTCTCACTGGCAGGTTTAAATTTTATATTTTACTTTTTTAATAAGCCAAACCAATTTACCTATCCATACCTCGCTATTGTTGGCTATACAACTTTCGCAGTCCTGTTTGCACTTTTGATCCACGAGATCGTACAACAAAAAAATAAAGTACTTGATTTCTTTTTACAAATCGGTTTATTAAGATTCCTGGGCAAGGTCTCTTATAGTTTTTATGTGTTTCACTGGCCGGTGTACCTGATCTTTTATGATAGTTTTGACGCCCAGGTAAGAAAGATGATATCAGGATCAGAAGCCATGATCGCATTAATTACTTCGATATTACTTACAATTGCCGGGTTAATTGCCGCCATTGCGAGCTATTATGGTATCGAAAAACATTTTTTGAAGTTGAAAAAAAATCTTTAGCGAATAAAAATGCTAACCCTTTTTTTTGTCCAAATTCTTTTCATCATTGCTTGCGTTTGGGCAGGCTTTCTGTTCTATAAATATATATTATCACAGGATCAGGATAAGCCCGTTATTTTTTATGCATTATCAGGATTGATTTTAATTACACTTATCACACAGCTCTTTGTTCTATTCATGCCTGTCTCTGTCTATTTCACTTCAGGTTTATTGGTTGGTCTTGCATGTATTGGGTTATTTAAAAGAACAGATATAAAATTGTTATTCCAAAAAATATTAAATGAGTTCTCTTCTCTTTCCTTACCGGCCAGAATACTTTTTATCATTATCTGGATCATTATATTAAATATCAGTGCGGGTCCGGTTATAATGGATGATTCCGAAAGCTACCATATACAATCTATTAAATGGATGCAGGAATACGGTACCGTGCCGGGGCTTGTAAATCTTCACGAAAGATTTGGATTCAATTCATCCTGGTTTGTATGCGTAGCATCATCTAATCTAATTCCCGGCACCGCTGGCGGTTTCACTTTATTTAATAGTATACTATCAGTGTGGCTGTCTTTCGCTTCTATTTCTAAAATAAGTCAATTTCAAAGGGAGAAGAATTTTCATTCTGCTTTTGCAATTATGATCATTTTTATATTAAGTCTTGTTATCTGGCCACTGCTAAGGGGAAATGCGGCTAGTACTAATTATGATTTTATTTCCACTTGTGTGATCCTTGTGTTATCGCTAGAAATATTTCATTCTCCCAACAATAAAATCTTACCTACAACGGAATGGATCATCTGGCCGGTTTTCCTATTTACAGTCAGGGTGATCAATTTTCCATACCTTATTTTAAGCTTAGTTGCTCTCCTGTTTTTTATCAAACAAAAAAGACTAAAAATGATCATATTGGTTATGGTTTTTTGTCTTTTGCTTATCATCCCCTTTTTAATAAGAAGTGTTATACTCGCAGGCTATCCTTTTTATCCTGTTACATATTTTGATTGGTTCAATGTTGACTGGAAACCCGATCCTCAAATAACAGAAAGGTTACTTCAATATATAAAATATTACAATCGTGTACCGACTACTTACCTCGAAATTGAACAAACAAAAGCACTTGGGTCAAACTGGATACCATCATGGTTCCATTTTCTTTTTTTGTTTGATAAAATTTTGGTTGCTGCTGGTACTGCGGGCTTGGTGTTAGGCGCTATTATTCTTTTT
>DASYQG010000195.1:0-2893 GCA_036005825.1 Chitinophagaceae bacterium
ACATGAAGGCGGCAGTCCGATGAGTGCCAACATTGCCAGGAAGATGGTAAACCTTGTTCGTGGTGATAGTGATAAAAAAACACCTTTCCTCGATCTCCTATCTCCAAGAGAAAAAGAAATTCTGCAATTGCTGGCAAAAGGGTTGTTGTATAAAGAAATTGCTGAGCAATTAAATATTACAACAGGAACAGTTCGAATTCATATTCATAAGATCTATGAAAAACTACATGTACAAAATAGAACCGAAGCGATCAATAAAGCGTTCGGGAAGTGAGTAATATGGAATAACGGCCACAGTTTTACGTTCGGCAGGGCATTTGAAAAATGTCCAGCCCAAAACTGCAGCTAATGTAAGTTACAAAAGTTGAAAATATATTCTATTGTTCATCTGTGTTCGGTTAGCCGGATATGTAGCTGATAGTAGCACTAAGATGAGGATTTATTCGTCGCCCTGCTGACGAAAAACTGTTTGTTAGCGGCTCGGCTACCGTTTGTCGGATGATTTGTGTCGTTACATTTTCCATTCGTCATGGTCTGGTTTCATTCGTTTTTCAGAAAAGTCTTCAAAGTCATGGTAAAAATGTGTCGCAGGAAAGTAAGTAGAGTGCTCTTTCTTTCTGCTTATCCACGTCAAGTGAACTGTTGCTAATCTGCTTTCCTCACCTTGCTTCTTGATTGCAAAAAGTACATCGTCATTCGGTCCATATTTGGCGAACGTTGAATACACAGCACCAATTAATGTATGAGTCTCTTTATTTTGAGTTGATAAAAAACTAAAAGTAGATTTTACCGGAGTAATTTCTTTTGCCAGTTCGTCCTCAAAAGAAATTTTTTGAGAAATGTCTATTGAATACCACGGCTCAAGTAAGGTGTCCTTCGAAAAGTTTAAAAGATCAAGGTCAATGCCTGCAATGTCAATTCGTTTTGGCTCGTTTGGAAGTTCAGGGATATCGGCAAATGTATAACCGCCTTCAGGGAAAAGAAAAAATCCGTTGTCAAGTTGTGCGTTAAACCTCAGTGAATACCATTTGTCATAATCGGGTTTATTTGTCGCCCAAAAATCCCAAACAGATTTTTGAATGTCTCTAAAGTAGTTGTCGTTAGGAATAAATTGTCCGAATACACACCCCATGCTTCCATCACCAATTTGTAAGTCTGCTGTCCCGATGATTGTTTTATGAGAATAAATTGTTGCATTCATTTTTTGCTATCGGTTTGATGTAGCCCTATCGGTAACGCCTTGCCGCTAACTCAGAGATTGGCGAAACTTATTCCAAAAGCCTTTCGCCAATACAACTAAGATAATCTTCATTTGCGAAAGTTTGTACTGACACTTATACCACATATGTGGTATTTTATTAATTACCCACTCCAGAAACTTTAGTCATAGTCATCCACACACTTGTTTGTAAAACTTTATTGTTCGTTTATAAATTCTTCTTTAAGAATAGCTAATGCATAAATCGAAAGGTTAACTAAGATTAATGCAACCCGGATCATTGCATATAAACTTTTGTCATATTGTATTCGCCTCTTCTCAATTCTATTTTGCATACTGAAATTTTTTCTAAACCAAAATCATTCTTTATGTCCACACTCCTTCAGCCACTATCGGCATCGAACCGTGACCGAAACCTCGATATACTTCGTGGGTTTGCATTAGCCGGCGTACTGTTTATGTTTTGCGTAAGCGACAATGGCCCATCTTACGGCTATACGAATTCCCTTTTAGACGAGATC
Source organism: Chitinophagaceae bacterium (assembly GCA_036005825.1). Taxonomy (GTDB): domain Bacteria; phylum Bacteroidota; class Bacteroidia; order Chitinophagales; family Chitinophagaceae; genus VBAS01. The sequence continues at coordinate 1,741 of DASYQG010000195.1, forward strand.
ATAGCCTGGCCAAAATATGTTCTTATAGAGAGCAGGATGTACACTATGCTTATTCTCATTTTTGGGATCGGCTTTCATGTACAATTGGAAAAAGCAAAACAAAACAACACTTCAATAGTCCCTGTTTTTACAAGAAGAATTATTGGATTGCTCATTTTAGGTTTTATTCATGCCGTCTTAATAAGCAAGCGGGACATCCTGATGTTTTATGGGGCCGCTGGGTTTTTCTTATTACTGATTCGAAATCTAAGCAGCCGTCAATTACTTATCGTTCTCGGAATAGTGTTTACCATTATGATAAGTAGTATTGTCTATATTCTTTTTGGCAGCGTCTGGGGGCAAACCTATAAGCTTGTGGAGCCCAATAACTATCCCGATTACCTGCAATACAATTGGCAATTTTTCAAGATCTATCACCAGGTGTACGGTATTTATATTGAAATGTTATTTCATTTCTTACTGGGCTTTTGGATCAGCAAAGCAGGCATATTGAAAAAAATAAATGAGAATAAAAAATTCAGAAGCCGCTTGCTTATTATATCATTAGCAGTAACTGCTATATTAATTCCGTTTAATTATTTTATCCTTGAGGATCTTTATCCTGTGATCACGAAGGCACTTGCGGTCAAGTGGCTCATCTATTCTGCAACGCGGATCTTTACCATTCTGTGGTATGTATTGACCACCGCATGTGTTACTCTTTACGCAACAGTGCTGATCAGTCTTGCAAGATCAGCAAAAGGAAGATGGCTTCTGCCATTGGCATCCTTTGGACAAATGGCATTAAGCAATTACCTGATCCAATCTCTTGTACTTGTTCCTTATTTTCTGCTGACAAACAAATTCAAAACTGTGGCACCTACCGAAGGCCTTATTTTATTCATTGTATTCTTTGCATTACAACTTTTATTCAGCACCTGGTGGATGAAAAAATATACAATGGGGCCATTTGAATGGGTCCTCCGCTCATTTACATACTGGAAATGGCAACCCTTAAAAAAACCTTCGCAAAACGAATTTGACCATGAAAAACAAATTATCACAGTTTCAAGTCCTCAATTCCTGTAAAAACCACTGATCAAAAAATCATTAATCATTAAACTATCTGAAAAAAGATAGCCATTAAAAACAAAAACAAATGAAACAGTTAATT
>DASYQG010000196.1:0-19480 GCA_036005825.1 Chitinophagaceae bacterium
TACAGGAATTAACCAGGTCCAAAATGATCTATTCTTTCCTGGCTTTATCTTTTCAATTTTCTGTACAGGCTGATTTGTTTTACCTTTAGCTTTTATTTTATTCTTCTTGCTCATGATAGCCGATCAATAATTATTTAAGTTGGAGGGAGGCTTTATAAGAATCGGTTACCACGGTGCCAAGTTGCTGAGCTCTTAACGCATCTTCCCTCGCCTTCACTATATCATTCATCTTAAAATAACAGATGGACCGGTTTAGAAAATAATAATTCACCGGCTGTATGCTGATCGCTTTGTTAAACGCGGCCATTGCTTCATTAGGCTTTTGAAATGAATTCATCAAAATTGATCCTTTATTATTATAAGAACGATGATCATCAGGTTTTATCTCTATACACTTATCATAATCCGCTAATGCTTTTGCAGGCTCATTCATTTTATAATAACAAGTTGCTCGCATATCATAGCCTATTCGATAATTTGGCTTTAACCTTATTAGTTCATTTGCATCAGCAAATGCGTCTTTAAATTGCTGCCTGTCTATATTCATTAACCCACGGTACTCAAAAGCAGGTGCATGATTAGGTCTCACCGACAAAGCGACGGCACAATCTTCATAGGCAAGTTTATAAATGCTATCTGCAAATGGTTTTTGATCGGGCCGAAGAGCAAGCTTAGAAAGATAATTTGCCCTGTTCGTTCTCGCATACGGAGCTCGTGGATAAGTCTTCAATGCATCTGTCCACAACGTGCCGCTGTTTTTCCAAACTTTCGTACGTTGAAAAGTAATGACTCCAAATGCGATGATAGCCACCACTCCTACTGCCAATGACACTTTTGAGGGAACAAATTTTATACGGCTTACCAGTGTTGCAAACATGAATGCAAGACCTATGTACGGCACATAGGTATATCTCTCAGAGACGATCGTAAGCCCAATAGAAATAATTTGCAGAACAAGCAGTAGATTGATCACATAAAAGAATATTCCAAAAACGACAATTTTATTTTTACGTAAAAACCATAAGGCAACTAATAATGCAACAACAAATATGGGAGAAAGATAGATGGGCCACCCGGCAAAATTTGTTATTGGAAACGGATGAAAAGCAGACAGGGGGTAAGGAACAAAAAAGCGAACGAAATAAGTCATCAGTACGTAACAGGCAAAAAACAATCGGTCAGTGATGGAAAAAATACTAAGCCCTGCCATTGCCGATGAATTTTGAATTTTGACAGTTATTACCGCAAATAGTATTGAAAGAATAAAAAATGGTATTTTTTCTACAAAGAGCTTTGAAACAATTGGCCGGCCTTTCCAATAATCAAGCAATAACAAAACAAATGGAAGAACGATCGCTGCCGGTTTGGACAATAAGGATAAAACAAAAAAGATAAAGCATATCCAAAAATGGGATCTTTTGCCACTTACCAAGTATCTCCAGTATTGTATTAATGAAAGCAGAAAAAAGAATGTGTACAACACGTCTTTTCTTTCCGCTATCCATGCAACAGATTCTACATGCATTGGATGAATACCAAAGACAAGCGCCACAAAAGCCGCAATGAATTTATTTTTTCCGGATATATTCCAGATAAAATAAAATACAAGCAATGTATTGGCAATATGAAACAGGTAATTCACCAAAAGGTAGGAGAACGGATCAAGCCCGGAAACGGCATAATTAAAAGCATAACTTAAAATAGTCAGTGGATGATAATTGCCTAATACCTGTTGCGAAAAAATACCTTTCCAGTCAGGTCCTCGAAGAAGTGGATTGTTTACTACATAAAACTCATCATCCCAATTTGTGAATTCGTTTTTTAACATGGGCCATAAACAAACCGCAGTAAGGATAGCTACTAAAAGAAACCAGGACAGCAAAGAATGATCTCTCTTTTCTTTTAGCTTTTTCTTTGGCGCAGGTGAGCCTGAATTAGTTCTTTTCGACTTTGGTAGCTTTTTACTTGCCATAATGGTTAAATAAAGGGATCATTCTCTAAAATCCCAAATTAAATAAATATGATGGATTAACATAATTGCTTTAGCGTTAGGCCGCTAACCAGCCAACCCTGCCCTTAGCCTCATTTGCAGCTTTGCTGAATCTTTTATATTTTACCGCCTCAAAATCAAACATCCTATCCATGAAATACTCCATTAAAAATTTGAAGGAAGGATGTCGAAAAAACATAAAATAAAGAAGAAGATCGCCGTACCTGAAGCATCTTCCGAAAGCAAACGAACACAAGTACCAGGCCCTGCAAAGCTAAGAACAGCAAGCACTCTGATCTTATTTGACAGAAAAACTAAAATATTTCTTGCCATTTTATTATTTGCCTATCTCCTTATTAGCTCCTTAAAAATTCATACTTCAAACATTGCTAACTGGGATCTATTTTTTGGACTCGAAAAATCCGAATCTGTTATTGCAGGCAAACCAAGATTTATTAGAATGGATGAATGGATGATCAGTTCTACAGGGGCAATTGGTCAATACAACGCAGGCATGCCGATAAAAAATAGTTCAGTTGGAGAATTAAATGCGCCGGTTGTCTGGGGATTACCTGTAAAAGATATAAGTACGGTATTGCGCCCTAATCTTTGGTCGTACTTTGTTTTTGATGTTGAAAGAGCTTTTGCTTTTTCCTGGAATTTTAATATTTTCTTTTTTCTTATCAGCACCTTCCTGCTTTTTATGTTGCTGACAAAAAATAATTTTTGGCTTTCCATAACAGGCACATTTTTCATTTTCTTTTCCGGGGGATTGCAATGGTGGTCATATTTTATTGGCAACTACATGCTTTACCTCAATGGCATGTTCATCTCAATGGTTTACTTGCTTTATAATAAGGATCGTTGGCCACTGATCATTGCTGGTTTGATTTTTATCTTCAGTGCTTATGGTTTTATTTTCAATCTCTATCCCCCCTTCCAGGTACCGCTTTTATGGTTATATCTTTTTCTTTTTATAGGGTTTTTAATCCAGAAAAAAAGTTTTCAAACTATTAAAGAAAACTGGCGATTAAAATCAATCGTATTCGGTGTATCACTGGTAATTTTGCTTCTTTTTACCTATCATTATTATAACCTTGTCAGGGAAACTTATACCATGATGTTGAATACGGTTTATCCGGGCAGAAGATTTTCAACCGGCGGGAACCTGAAAGATGGAAAAGTATTTGCTGAATTCTTTGGGATGTTCATGACTGATACGCATACTCCTATATATTGGCAGAACATTTGCGAAGCAAGCGGCTTTATAATGTTTTTCCCAATTGTATTTTATGCAATGGGCTATTATTATTTTAAAACAAAAAAAACAGATCCATTGTTGATCTCAATATCGATTTTCTTAATTATTGGGCTACTGTATGTGCTATTAGGTTTCCCTGCATTTTTAAGTAAGATCACTCTTTTTTCAATGAGCCCCGATTTTCGAACATTGCCAATAGTCGGGGTCGGTAATTGTTTTTTACTTATTTGTTATATCGCAAGCAGTAAGATGGAAGTTAAAAAGGAGAAAGTTTCATGGATAGAGTTGGGTGTCATTGCAGCAGCCACTTTTGTTTTTATGATGATTGTTACAACCCAAATAAATAAAGCCACTGAAAACTATTTCACTTCAACCCAAGTCAGTGTCGCGATTGCACTTATTGTTGTTGCCTACTTACTCACCCGTTATAAAAATTTCCGTTTTATAAATTCGGCATTATTGATTTTATTGATCGGGATGGTAATACCAAATGCGAATGTAAACCCGGTAACTAAAGGGCTTGCTCCTATTTTAGAAAATCCGCTGGTAGTTGATAGTAAAGAGATTCATGAAAAAGATCCTTCTGCAAGATGGGCCTTATTCGGCAATACAAGGCTGACACATTTATTGAAAGCAAATGGTATCGATTTGTTTAACAGTGTGAAGCTTGTTCCCCCGATGAAAGATATGAAAGTATTGGATCCTACAGGAAAATATGATTCTATTTATAACCGTTATGCATGGATGACGATGAATTCAAAACAGGTCTCCCAGTTTTTTGACGTGAACTGGAATGACACGGTGATGTTCAGGCAAACTTTCCAGGATGGCTATATGATCTTTATCGACCCCTGCTCACCGAAATTGAAACAATTAGGAGTAAAATATTTTGTGTTTGATACTGTACCAAATCCCAAAGAAGTAAGATGCATGACAAAGCTCAAAGAAAATGCCGGTCTTTTTATTTATAAAAGAAACGATCAATGATAATTACGGTTGTTATACCATGTTATAATGTATCAAGGCATATTGAGGATGTGATAAAACAGCTCCCATATGAAGTAAGTTGGATCATTGCCGTAAATGATTGTTCGAAAGATGACACAGAAAAGATATTGCTGAAATTATCAGAAGAAAACAAAAAGATCATTTTCATAAATCATGAATTAAACCAGGGAGTTGGCGGTGCAATGATCACTGGATTTAAAAGATCACTTGAGTTAAATAGCGATATCTCCATCAAGATCGATGGCGACAACCAAATGGATAGTTCTTATATACCTGCCCTGATCAAGCCTATTGTAGAAAATAAAGCTGATTATACAAAAGGAAATCGCTTCAGAGATCTTAAAGCATTGCGGCAAATGCCTGTAATAAGACGAACGGGTAATCTTGGATTAAGTTTTTGCATTAAAGCGGCTTCCGGCTATTGGAATATTTTTGATCCTAATAATGGATTTGTCGCGATCAGTAACGAAATGCTAAAAACAATAAACATTAATAAGATACATAAAAGATATTTTTTTGAGTCTTCAATGCTGATAGAATTATATCATTGTGAAGCAGTGATCCAGGAAATTCCTATGAAAGCAAAATATGGCGACGAGGTTTCGCATCTTTCTCTTACAAGAGCATTGTTTGGTTTCCCTCCAAAACTTTTGAAAGCATTTATCCGTCGCATTATATTGAAATATTTTTTGTTTGATTTTAACATTGCATCACTTTACATACTTTTTGGATTCCCATTATTTATTATCGGGTTAATTTATGGTATTGTAAATTTTATTGAATATGGAAGCAGTCATACACCAGCGCCTACCGGCACAGTTGTTATCCCGACACTGCTTATCATTATGGGGTTTCAATTGTTATTATCAGCTACCAGTTTTGATATTTCAAATTATCCGAAATCAAAGGATACAAATAATTCCAAAATATGACCGCACCTGCTGAAGAAATATATTCAGAAGATTATTTTAATTATTTGCATAATCGTTCTTCTCTTCGGAAAAAGGTAAGGACTGTTTATTTAAATGATATAAAGAAATATTGTATTGGCAAAACAATCGATTTTGGTTGCGGTGTTGGCGAACTACTTAAAATTCTTCCGGAAGGTTCTGTAGGATTTGAAGTAAATAAAGTTGTTGTGGAATTTTGCAAAAAAAATAACCTTAATGTAAACTTATATGTTCCTGAAGAAGATGATTATAATTTCAGAATGATCGAACCAGGGCAGTTCGAGACATTCACAATGAATCATGTATTGGAGCATCTTGAACAGTCATTCAATGTGATCACTAAACTATTTGAAAGTTGTCATCGCCTGGGCATAATAAGAATTGTATTTACAGTACCTGGGCATAAAGGATATAAATCCGATGCAACTCACCAGACTTTTATTAACATGGATTATTTATCCAAAACAGGAGTATGTGACAATAATCTTTATCAGTTAAAAGTGAACAAATATTTTCCCGTGAATTCCGAATCATTCAGCAAAATTTTTACACATAACGAATTACGATTAGTATTTGATAATAGGAAATGACCAATCATTCATTTGCCGTAATGGCTTACAAAGACTCCCCTTATCTCCATGATTGTTTGGATTCATTAAAAGTTCAAACAGTCGAGAGCGAGATCTATATCAGCACATCTACCCCTTCTGTTTATATAGATGAGACAGCGAAAAAATATGGAATAAAAATTTTTACAACTGAGCCTGGCCAGGGCATTGCACATGACTGGAATTTCAGTCTCAGGGTTGCAAAAACAAAATATGTAACCCTTGCGCACCAGGATGATCTGTATGATAAGAGGTATTCGGAGCTTTGTGTCAAAGCTGCAGAAAAATTCAACGACGCATTGATTTGCTTTACCGGTTATAGTGAAATAGTAGATGGGAGAGAAAGAACCTCAACCTTGATGTTAACAGTGAAAAAGTTTATGAATTTTATGTTCATGCCTTTTAAAAAAAATATTAAGAGCAAAGCATGGAAAAAATTCTGCCAATCATTTGGAACGGCTATACCCTGCCCCAGCGTTATGTATAATAAAGAAACGTTGGGTGATTTTAAATTCTCCGAAAAATATAAAGTAAGTCTTGATTGGGATGCATGGTTAAGAATGGCAGAAATGAAAGGAAGATTTGTATATGTTCCCAGAACGCTTTCAAAACATCGAATACATAAAGCCTCGGCAACAACGGAAGGGATTGAAGGCAATGTGAGACAGCAGGAGGATTTTGAAATTTATTGTCGCATCTGGCCAAAATTTATTGCAAAACTTCTTTTAAAATTCTACGCAGGAAGTTATAAGTCCAATAATGTATAACAGGAAATGAAAGCAAAATTATTAAACATATTAAAATATACAATCCTGCTTGGTGTTGCTGTTGCCTTATTATTATATGCATTGAGAGGAATGGATATAAAAAAAATAATGCAGCAGATACTAAATGCAAATATGCTTTGGGTATCTGTATCAGGGTTAATTTCTATTATCGCTTTTGTTGTTCGTGCACATCGTTGGAATCTGCTGATAGAACCATTAGGGTATTCGCCTTCTTTGAAAAACACCACGTACTCAGTAATGGTTGGCTATTTCGCTAACCTTGCTTTGCCAAGATTAGGAGAGGTTTCCCGTTGCGGCGCCTTGAGTAAAGCTGAATCAATACCATTCAATAAATTGTTGGGTACAGTAATAATTGAAAGGATCATTGATGTGATAAGTCTTTTAGTATGCATATTGCTGGCAGCCGCTATAGAATATAAAAGATTAGGAAATTTTTTTAGTGAAAAAATTTTTGATCCTCTTAGTAAAAAATTTGATCAACTTGTTAACTCACCAGCATTACTCATAGCATCTATATTATTCTTAGTTATATTAATAATAGCCGTTATTTATTTTTTAAGAAAGAGCAAAAACAAGGGCGTCCAATCACCAGTTGCTAAAATAATTAAAGGCTTTGTTGATGGCTTAAAATCTGTAGCGACTCTTAAACGGCCATGGCTTTTTATTTTTCAATCTGCTTTTATTTGGGTCTTATATTATCTTGGGATGTATGTTGCTCTTTTTGCATTCCCATTTACCAGCGGACTAGGCGCTGGCGCAGCTTTGTTCCTGCTTGTTGCCGGCGGAATAGGAATGTCGGCGCCGGTGCAGGGAGGAATAGGCACTTATCATTTATTAGTTTCGCAGGGCCTGGTACTTTATGGTGTGGCCGTAGAGGATGGTCTTGCATTTGCTTTTATGTTACATGGTCTGCAATTGATATTGGTAATTGCGCTGGGTATTGTGTCGCTATTTTTATTATTTTCAGCAAAGAAAAATAAGCAAGTAAATTCAGCTCCTGTAAAAAGCTAAGATCGTTCCGTTGGGTTCTGAGATACCTTTACTTTGTAAACCATAACCACTTTTTATGGCATCAAAAAAGAAAAAGAAGTTTTACCAGCAGCCAAAAAGTACTGTTTCAACGCCAGTGCAGGTTCAGCCACGTAAGGAAATTAAATTGACCACTACTCCTTTTCGATTTGCCTTGCTGGTTACTGCAGGTTTTTTTGTAATAGCCCTGCTCGGTATGTTATCGCATGAAATGTGGCGTGATGAACACCAGGCCTGGCTGGTAGCAAGAGATGCTAATTCGTTATCACAGTTGCTTGACAATATGAATTATGAAGGCAACCCTGCCCTTTGGCATTTTTTTCTTTATTGGATCACAAGAGTAACCCATGATCCAATTTATATGCAGGCTTTTCATTTGCTGATCGCAACCTCCTTTATTTTTATTTTTAATCGTTATGCTCCTTTAAACAATCTCCATAAAATTTTATTTTCATTTGGCTATTTCCCCTTGTATGAATACGCAGTGATAAGCAGAAGCTATGCATTGGGTATATTACTTGTTTTTGGTATTTGCGCTTTATACAAAAACAGGATGACAAGATATATTCTGATCGGTGTGTTGCTTGCTTTATTGGCAAACGTAACTATTTATGCCGTTGTTATTGCTTGCTGTATTGCGGGTATTCTTGTATTGGATTATTTTCTTTACCAGCAAAAAAATGGAAAGGCAATGATGCAGTTGGCAATTGGTATGATCATTTTTGTTTTAGGCGTTGCGCTTTCACTTTACCAGATCTGGCCCGATAAAGACAATTCTTTTCCAGCTCCTTATGCCACAAGCATATTTGATTTCCCAAGATGGTGGCAGGTTTTTTCTAAACTGTTTACAACCTATACATACATCCCGCAGGTTGACGAGCATTTCTGGAATACAACTATTTATTTCAAAGATATAGGAGCAACAGCTACAGGACATTTTAGTGATTGGCTGCGTGTTCACCCTGATTACCTATGGTTCTGGGTTATTTTACCTGCAATAATTTTTGCTTCAGGTATAATCATATTTTTACGAAAGCCATTGATATTGTTGTTGTACATCGGCACAACGATTGGTTTATTCTCTGTTTATTATTATACTGCTTTAATGCATTCGCGGTATTGTGGCTACCTATTGATCGCTTTAACTGTTTGTTATTGGCTCGCTGAATATTACCCAGAAAAAAAACATAATGGTTTTTGGGCAAGTTTAGGTAAAAGAATAAGCAAACCGTTTTTAACAAGTGTTTTATTATTAAATGTTATTGGCGCAATTGTAGCTTATACTATGGATATACAATACAAATTCTCACCAAGCAAAGAAGTTGCAAATTATATTAAGGAAAACAAGCTAGACAGTTTACCTATTGTTGGTGTCACCGATTTTACGATATCACCACTTGCCACCTATCTTGATACGAAAATATTTTACCCCCAAATGAATGATTTAGGCAGTTTTACTATTTGGAGCAAAAAAAGGAATGATAAAATGAGTTTCAAAGAAGCAGTGGCATCTTTGGGAGCTTTTATGGATAAAGGTAACCAAAGAGTTCTTTGGATAAAAGACAGTGCGCCACAGGTATCGACGGATGGTACCAATCAGCAGGACATGGAAAAAGCAATTTTACGTAATGATCTGCAGGTGGATTTATTAAAAAAGTTTGACCCGGGGATAGTCGGCGATGAAAGATATTTTATTTATCTTGTGCAGAAGATCGATCCCGCCAAAGTTGACTTCTCTAAGTATATAAAAATCGAATAGACTGATTAATTATCAGTGTCTATCCATTATCTCAGGAATCCGGCCAATTTGATGTTTTGAACAACGTTTTATATTTTTCCAAAAAATAATTAGGCATATGATCCATGGGAAGAAAGTTGTAGTGGTGCTGCCCGCGTATAATGCAGCAAAAACTCTTGAAAAGACTTATAAGGAGATTGACTTTAATGTGGTAGATGATGTGATACTTGTTGACGATAACAGTAAAGACAATACCGTTGAAGTTGCAAAGCTGGTTGGTATCAATCATATTTTAAGACATGACCGCAATTATGGTTATGGCGGTAACCAGAAAACTTGTTATAATTATGCATTAAAGATCGGCGCCGATATTGTCATCATGCTTCATCCCGATTATCAGTACAATCCTAAACTGATACCTTCAATGGCTTATTTAATAGCCAAAGATGTTTTTCAGGTTGTGCTGGGTTCAAGAATTTTGGGAGACAGGGCAATGATCAATGGAATGCCCATTTACAAATATATTGCCAACAGGATACTTACATGGACACAGAATTTTATAATCTGGCAAAAACTTTCAGAGTATCATACAGGATACAGGGCTTTTTCAAAAGAGGTGTTGGAGAAATTAAACCTGGAAGCAAATTCAGACGATTTTATTTTTGACAACCAGATGCTTTGCCAGATCTTCTATCTTGGTTATGAGATCGGTGAGATATCGTGCCCTGCAAAATATTTCGAAGAAGCTTCATCTATCAACTTCAGCCGGAGCTCAAAATACGGATTGGGAGTAATAGGCACTTCCATAAAATATCGCTTGAATAAATGGGGAATTCTTAAATCCGATATTTATCACAAGCCTACTGAAAAAAGAATAGAAGTGATCGCAGGTAAATAACCATTGTTCACTCCTATTCTGTTAGTTCTACTTATGATTTCACAAATGAAAAAGTCCTTTTATAATTATCTGCTGATAACATCAGGTAATAAAATCCTGAAGGGATTGACCCGGTATTGATGTTTAAAGAATTCTCACCAGGATTGATCTTTACATTTTGCGTTTTTATAGTCCTTCCTGCGTTGTCAATTATTTTTATTGATAGATCATTTGCATTCATATCAATGATACGTAATGCAAGCATAGTTGTAATGCGATTACTAAACAACACTTTTGTGTTTGTCACATCATCACGATTTACCCGAAGGATATTACTATAAGTATATTGTCCGTTCGCGTCAACATATTTCAAACGATAATACTGCATTGCTTTTACTTCGGTATCATCAAACAAATAATTTGTTTGGCTACTGTTAGCACCTTTTCCTGCCTGGGTGCCAATGCGAATAAAGTTTACTCCATCTAAAGATTTTTCAATTTCGAAATGAGAGAAACTCTTTTCGCTTGTGCTCATCCATGTTAACCTGTTGGCGTCAGGTCTTTTCCATGCTGTAAAATATTTAAGGGTAATTGGCAATATAGTCGCATTAAACGCAGTTAACGTATACGAGCAGTTTGATCCCGACGTTCCATCTATAGCTACATATACCTGCGTTCCTGCAGGCAACCATCCTGTTGTTGACGAGAACGATCCTCCCGATCCTGTCGCACAACTGATCTTACTAAGAGAGCCGCAGGAACCAACAAAAAATCCAATTTGAAAACCAGTTTCTGCAGCACTGTTCAAATTATCACAATTAATATTATTCAATTGAACAGAACTTACGCCATTTGTCTCAACGATATAAGTATAAAATGCTGTATTCTCCAATGAAAAAGCACAAAGTTGAATTGGAGATACCTCCGTTGAAGCTTTGGCACAGGCATTATTATCATCCGTTGCATCTGGGCTTATCCATGTGGCACCACTGCACAAATTATTTGGGGGTGGGTAATCTCTTGCCGACATAGTTAAGGTGCCCGCACCAGGTGTCCAGACACGTAAATAATAAGTAGTATTAGAGGAAAGTGTTAATGTCTGTGATGGAGCCCAGTAACCTGTTCCATCAACGAAACAAACACTGCTTCCGGTTTGAAGGCCTGAGCAAGAGCCGGTACCGCCACATCCGGTATATAGGGCTACTTCTACGGCCTGAACAGGTGATGAACTCTCTACATGAACAAGTACACATGATCCAGACGCATCAGTTGTAAATCTAAAAATGGTTATTTTTCCAGAACCACTAAATCCAGAAGAACACTCTGCTGCATTACCAGAGGTTGGAGAGACTGTAAAATTTCTGCTGACCGAATCTAGGGTTAAAACATGTGGATTGGTACAACTGGCTCCTTGCGGATAAAGATAAGTTGTGGTTAAACATAGCATCGCTAAGATGACAAACTTCACGGGTTTCATAGGGTTGCGAAAGGGTACGATCATAAAGTTAGAAGCCATTGTCGTCAGCGCAGAGTGGAAACAATAGAACTTTTAAAAATCGATCACAAGTACTCAGAAACCGGGGTAAATATACCTGTAGAAGCTACAATCATAAATATCGAAAACAGACGCAAAATGCTTGAAAAATGCCCGTTTAAAACGGACTTTTAGCCGTTAGCTTAAAATAATTTACATTAGCCATGAAAAACTAACTCATGGGAAATTATCATCTTGAAAGATGGATATATAAGACAGTGATCGGTTTTCTTTTCGTAGCAGGGGGCATCTTTTTCATGTATTATTCTCTTTCTCATTTTATGAGGGATGATTGGATCCTTTATAGCTTAATTTGTTCTGGGGGAATAGCTATTGGAGTTTATCTTTTATGTAGTGGAGCTGTAAATAAAGTAAAGGGTGATATCATAAAAAAGCAAAAATTGAAGCAGCAATCAGGTTAAGACCATTTACTTCTTAAACATAAAATAAACTGCACCAAGAAGAAAGCAAAAGCTTACAAGATACTTCCAGTGCAAAGGTTCTTTTAGGTAAACAACTGCAAAGACAGCAAATACAACTAGTGTTATGATCTCTTGTACCAGTTTTAGCTGAAAACCGCTGAGACCATTTGCATAGCCTATCCTGTTTGCAGGTACCATCAAACAATATTCAAACAAAGCAATAAACCAACTGAGCATAATTGCTTTCCATAATGGCCAGCCATCCTGTTTTAAATGATAATACCAGGCAAATGTCATAAATACATTGGAAGCAATAAGAAGGATAATTGTTCGCATAATAAAAATTTGGTTTAAAAAAAATCCTGCCGGTTAGCAGGACTTAAAATTTATTTTTTGAAACGTTCAACTTAAGCTTCTGAAATCAACAGGCACCAATCGACTGACACCGGGCTCCTGCATTGTAACACCATATATAACATCAACAGCACTCATGGTCATTTTATTATGGGTTACGATAATGAATTGCGAGTTGCCGCTGAATTCCCTGATCATGTTAGTAAACTTTCCAACATTGGCATCATCCAGCGGAGCATCCACCTCATCCAAAATACAGAACGGTGCAGGTTTGATAAGATAAATTGCAAACAACAATGCAGTTGCAGTTAAAGTTCTTTCACCACCACTTAATTGTGTAAGTGAGCTGGGGCGTTTGCCTTTAGGTTTTGCAATTACATCAATTCCCGTCTCAGCAAGATTTTCAGGGTTTTCAAGAATAAGGTCACACTGATCATCTTCTGTAAAAAGTGTTTGGAATACTTTCTGAAAATTATCTCTTACCAAATGGAATGTTTCTAAAAATTTCTGGTTAGCTGTCGCTTCCACTTCCTGAATGGTTTGTAATAAACTTTCTTTTGCAGATACAAGGTCATTCTTTTGTTCAAGAATAAACTCATAACGTTTTTTCATTTCAGTGAAAGCTTCGATCGCTGTAGGATTTACTTCACCAAGATTTTCCAAACGTTTTTTCATCCTGTCTGTCTTTTCCTGTAGTTCATCTACCGTCATTTCATTTACCCTTGCTTCATCCAGGATATCTTCCAGTTGAATGCGAAACTCAACATGCAACCTTTCTTTCATCCCTGCCAGCTGCAGTTTCACGTCATTCAACTTATCTTTTATTTCAGCAAGGAAATGTTCGACCTGTTCTTTATCTTTTACTTTATGACGGAGCATACTTTCTTTTTCGCTCAATTCATTTCTGAAATTATAATAAGCCTGGTCCGCTTCATTTAATTTTCTTTCTTCATCTTCCTTTCCCTTCATCATATTGAACAACTCATCTTCCACCTGTTCCAATTGTTCAATGCATTGTTCAATCTGTTGTCTTGTATCTGAAAGCTGAACCGTATTGTTCTCGATCTGCTGCTTCAGCTCATTCAACTGGTTATTCTTGAAATCGAGCTCTTGTTTCAAAGCAGCTATTTTACTTTGCTGTCTTGTTACAAGCAAATTGAACTCATTATACAGGCGGCTTGATTCGTTATAAAATCCTTCCTCATTCTTAAACACTTCTTCTCCTTCGCTAAGCCTCGCAGCCTGCACCACTAATTCTTCGCTGAGCCATTTAAGGTCGTTGCGGGTTGCTTCAACAGAACTTTGCGTTTGTTGAATTTGTGAATGAAGCTCTTCCTGTCTTTGCTGACTTTGATTTTGGAGTGCATGCAGATTCTCCAATTTATTATGTAATGAAAATACCTGGTTGGTGAGTTCCTGAATTTCTATTTCAGTATTCTTTACAGCATTTTCACGCAAATCCTCATTGAAAGCAATTACCTCGTTATGCCTTTCCTGTATTTCTTCTTTTAATAATTCGACAACTGCATTCTGCGATAGAATCTCTTCTTGCAGCTTTTCAAGATTCTTTGCACGGCCGATTTTCTTTCCTTCAAATAAACCAACACTGCCACCAGTCAAAGAATATTTTCCTTTTACATAGCGACCACTTTTTTCTATTACAACAAGTCCATTACTATTTTGCAGTGCTTCTTCGTTTTCAGCAATAATTACATTAGAAAGAAGATGGCGGGCAAGGCCCTTATATCTCTCATCTGTTTCTATGACGTCAAGTGCGGAGATGGCTCCGGGTATTGATGAAAGATCGTGCATCTCTGCATGAGATTCATTCAGTTTGTCTAATAAGAAGAAATTGGCTTTCCCTTTTTTATGTTCATCCAATAAATGAACAGCTTGTAAACCTTCCTGTAAATTATTTACAACATAATAACTCAAATAAGGTTCCAGCACATTTTCAACGGCCGTCCTGTATTCTTCTTTCACATAAATAATATCAGAAAGGATCGGCGCTGTATGATTCCATCCCTGGTTATTGTGAAGAAATTTTACACTGTCAGGATAACCTTCCATTGAATCGATCAAACTCTTTAAAAGATCATGTTCATTTTTCTTCGAATCAAGTTTCCTGCTTTCGTCTGCAAGCTTGCTTCTTAATGTTTCAAGCAATCCCTGCGTTTGCAGTATCTGATCTTTTGTGTATTCCTGGTGCTTTTGTAACTGATCGAGATCGGTTCTCTTAATATTCAATTCTCTTTCTCTTAAATGCAGATCATCTGCAAGTTGCTTGCGTTGGTTATCTCTCTGCACTTTATCCTCATCGATCTGCTGAACAGCCCGACTTAAATTTTGAATCGATGTATCGGCAATCACAACTTTTTTCTCAGCTTCAAATTGATTACGCTGTACCTGCTGATAGCCGCTACGCAATGCATCTAATGCAATTCTCTTTTCATCCATCACCACCCTCTTAGCATCCATTTCATTTCTTAACTGCATCAATTGCTCATTCATCCCTTCCAGCTTCTTTGCTTCTTCTTCTAACTGTGAGCCGGTGAATGCAATGCTTTCTTCTATTCCCTGTTGTTGTCCTTCTGCCTTTTGTAAAAAGTCCTGCAAGCCGGCTTCTCTTTCTTTCAAATGATCCAAACGTTGTGCAGCAAGATTCTTTTCGTTTTCTTTTGTTCTTAGCTGTTGCAGCATTTCATTAAACGCATGCTGCATTACCTGCAGTTCTTTTTCTTTTTCAATGAACACAACTTTATCCTGTTCCAATGCTGCTTCATCACCTGCTATTTCTGCTTCCAGTTTTATTCTCTTATCAGTTTCAGTCTCATGTTGGGTGTTCAGGTCTTTATAAGTAACATTAAAGCTTTCTAATGCAGCTTTTGCAAGTTCAACACTTACCTCACGGTACTCTTTCTTAACCTCGTAATACTTTTCTGCCTTCTTAGCCTGGTTCTCTAAAGTCTTTAATTGATTGTTTATTTCAAACAAAAGATCTTCAATACGGGCAATATCCTGCTCTGTTGCATCAAGCTTAAGTTTTGCTTCTTTCTTTCTTGTTTTATAAATGGAAATACCGGCAGCCTGTTCCAGCATCCTGCGGCGGCTATTCTCCTTGTCTTTGATCAGGTCATCCACCATGCCCAGTTCAATGATGGCATAAGAATCAGTAGAAATACCCGTATCCATAAAAAGATTCTGAATGTCTTTCAAGCGGCATTGAACATCATTCAGGCGATATTCGCTTTCGCCGCTTTTATAAAACTTACGGGTAATGGTAACGGTACTGAACTCAGTTGGAAGAAGATTTCTTGTGTTTTCGAAGGTCAGACTCACTTCAGCAAGACCTGATGCAGAACGGCTTTTAGAGCCATTAAAAACAAGGCTATCGAGGTTTTCGCTACGAAGGTGGCTGATCTTTTGTTCTCCGATCACCCAACGGATACTGTCTACGATATTAGATTTACCGCATCCATTGGGGCCAACGATACCAGTTACATTGTCATCAAAGTTGACAACAGTTTTGTCAGCAAAGCTTTTAAACCCTTTAATTTCAAGACTTTTTAGGCGCACGGGCAAACGTTTTAATAGCGGCGAATATAATCTGCAAAACTCATTTATTTAAGAAGTACTTATTCACAGCGTTGCGTTAAAATTAGGGATAAGATTTTTTGGTAACCGACTTCAGTTCCCTGATTAAACTTTGGTTGCGTCGCACACTTGTACTGTAACAACTCTATTCAGCTTTTTGGGCACACGACTGACACAGATGCAACGGATAAAAACAGATTCACTCTGAATCGGAAATTCATAAAAAAAATCCATGTTTATCTATTCAATCCGTGTCATCCGTGTGCTATTTGCCCAGTAGCCAACAGAACGTACAAGAGTGCGACGCAACAAATGATGATAAGAATTACAAAAGCCGATAACATAATCATCAACTCTACTATTTTTTACACCCTTCGAAATAATGTGTTATTTTCGGTTCGCATTTTTGAAACGGCAAATAAAACCACTGATTCATGAAGACGGTTATCATTCCTGTTGATTTTTCTGAAACTGCATTGAATGCGGCCCGTTATGCGGCTGAAATGCTAAGTGGAAAATCTGACGCAAATATTATTCTCTACAACCTTTATCATCATGATGACGAATACGAAATGAGCGGCACTTATCTTGATAGTTTAAGAAATGAATTGCTGAGAAAAGGTGATAAGGAAATTGAATGTGTCCGTGAAAAAGGTGATGATCTTGTGGATTCATTGGAAAGAATTGCTTACCAGAAATCGGCGACATTGATCGTGATGGGAATAACTGGTAAATCATCGATAAGACAAACACTGATCGGCAGTAATACGTTAAAGATCGCTATGAAAGATGTGTGCCCTGTATTGATAGTCCCGGCACAAGCTACATTCAACGGAATTAATAATGTGGCGCTTGCTTCTGATTTTAAAAATGTAGAAGAAGTGACTCCAGTTACTTACCTGAAAGCTGTGCTTGATTTCTTTAAGCCCAATCTTCATATTGTGAATGTGAATAGCGAGATACATGTGGCGCTGAATGAAGAACTGAAAGAAGAAAGAGCATGGCTGTTGGAGCAATTCAGCGAGTATAATCCAGAATTTTATTTTATAACTACGTTTGATTTTCATGAAACCATCGAGCAATTCGTACAGGATAAGAACATTGATATTGTGATCAGTGTTCCCCGCAATCGTAGTTTTTACGACTCCGTTTTCAAAAGCAGTGCTACCAAAAAGCTTGCTTTTCATAGCTCAATTCCTGTGCTGGTGGCGCATGAATAAACCGTTAAGGTTTCATTGTTTCACTAACACTCATTAGGTTATCCGGGCTTGTTTTTTTAGCTTTGTCGTTCCTGAAAAATCGATTGCTGCATCATTTTTTGCCGCTTTATTTAACCCTCCGGTGGCTCATCTTCACAGATTTTTGGATGCAGAGAAAGAAATAAATTTTATGAGGAATATCAAGCTGATCGAGGTACCATCAGAGATCGGGGCCGGCACCCGTGGCGCCAGTCTTGGAGTGGAAGCTATAAAAGTGGCCGCCATGGATTTCATGAGCAACTTTTTTATTCATTTTCCATCAGAAAGAATTCCGCATGAAAATAAATTGCTTTATGAACCAATCGAATCGCCTTATGCCAAAAGAATAAAAGGAGTTTATTCGATGTATGAAAAAGTAAGTAAGGCCGTTTCTGAAACGATCAAGAATAATTTTTTCCCGGTTATTATCAGCGGAGATCATAGCATTGCTGGTGCCACTATTGCTGGTATAAAAATGGCAAAGCCAAAAAGTAAATTGGGTGTTATCTGGATCGATGCACATGCTGACTTGCATACGCCTTATACAACTCCATCTGGAAATGTACATGGTATGCCATTAGCTATCACACTTGGCGAAGACAATAAAGATTGCGCTGTGCATAAACTGGATGATGAAACAAAAGCATATTGGGAAAAATTAAAGAACATTGGGAAGATCTCTCCTAAGGTTTTGCCAGAAGATGTGGTATTGATCTCAGCAAGAGATTACGAGAAAGAGGAAAAGTATGTGATAGACAAACATAATATCAAATTGATCACAACAAAAGAAGTGCGGATGAAAGGCCCTGAGAATATTGTTCGTTCTGTTACACGTCATCTTGATGACTGCACCGATATTTATATAAGCTTTGATGTAGATTCCCTCGATTCGTCTATTTCAAGAGGTACAGGAACACCGGTGGGAAATGGTTTAAGAGAAAGAGAAGTAGAAGATCTTATCAGTAAATTCATGCACAACCGTAAAGTTTGTTGCTTTGAAATAACGGAGGTAAACCCCACTCTTGATAAAGAGAACCTGATGGCTGAAATTGCATTCAATATTTTGCAGAGAAGTGTGAATGTATTAATGATGAATTAGAACCACGATTTATAAGATTAAAAAAGGATTATGAGAATATCTTTGGTTTTTGTATTTTTTTTGTTTGCAAATAGTTCGTTTGCCCAAAACAAAACTTATAAAGATTCTACAGAGGCATATCTTAAAAAATATGTAAAGGAACATGAAGTGGTTACCGGAAAAGATAAAGAGTTCATATCTTTTTTTCCAGTTAATGAAAAATACAGGATGACTTGCCGGTTTGAAAGAACGATGAACTCGCCATGGTTCAGAATGGAAAGTTCTGGTCAAATAAAAAAGAACTATAGAGTTTATGGTATCATTCATGTTACAATAAATGATACTGCTGTTAGGCTTAACATTTATCAAAGCCAGGACCTGATGACGACACAGCAATACAAGGATCATTTGTTCATTCCGTTTACCGACGCTACTTCCGGCGAAGAAACTTATGAAAGCGGCCGATACATTGATCTTGAAATAAAAGACATCGTAAATGATAAAGTGTTGATCGATTTCAATAAAGCATATAATCCTTATTGTGCTTATGTCAGTGGAAAATATAATTGCCCGATTCCCCCAGCTGAAAATCGTTTAATGGTTGCTATTCCTGCAGGGGAAAAAGCTTTTGGTAAAGCTCATTGATCAGCTAAATGTTTTTTTCAATCCTTCTTCGAAACTCACCGGCTCATATCCTAATTCTTTTCTTGCTTTGTCGATAATGAACCCGGTTTTCAAAGGTCTTTTTGCCGGCTGATTAAAACTTGCGGCTGTGACTTTTTTTATCACTGAACTATCAAGCTTAAGTTGCTCTGCAGTTTTTATCGCCATTTGATAAGGAGTTAAAATATCTTTCCCGGATAAATGAAAAACTCCTGTTGCTTTTTTTTCAATAATTGAAACAATTCCTTTTGCAAGATCTTCAACATAGGTTGGTGTTCTCAGCTGATCATCAACTACATTGTACTCCTCTCCTTTCTCCAGTTTTTCTCTTACAATTTTTAAAATGTT
>DASYQG010000197.1:0-1710 GCA_036005825.1 Chitinophagaceae bacterium
GCTACATCAAGTTTACTAATATGCTTGTAATTAAGTTTTGATTCGTGATCAGAACCGATCTCGAGAATTCCCCACAAGTCTCCATTGTGTTTTAACGGTGCAAGGATCAGGCTGCGATATCCCTGGTCAAAATAAAAACCAAGGTATTCAACATTTTTCACGGTTTCTTCATCGATCTTTTCATAAATAATTGGCTTTTCCGTATCCATAAACAACTCACGGCAACAATCATTCACTGTGTCTCTTTCCATTACCGCTTTGTAATGTTTGAATAAAAGGCTATTGCTGTTATGTAATTCTGAAAAAACATAATGGCCGTTGACTTTGAAGAAAGGTGTAATTCCAATTCGAATATCTTTTAAGCCAATAAGCGACTGAACGAGATCCTGCAGCTTATGATAAACAACACCTTCAGAAAAGGCATTCAGGTTCAGCAATTCTGATTTCATTTGCGAGATAACTTCTGTTTCAGTTACATCGACCACACGCCCTATAACTATGCCTTCAAAAGAAAATTGCTCGATCGGTATATTATGTTGCAGCTCTTCAAGTGAGAGCAAACCATGATCTCTTTTATTGATAAAATCTTCGGGGATAGGCAAATGAGCTCCTGTAAACCGAACATCAATATAGCGGGTATCCAATTGTAGCTCCATATATTTTATCAAACCCGAATGCGGATCATGATAAGGGTGAACGGAAGAAACAAATTCAGGGGCATTGAATTTGCAATATTTTTTCAGAATTAGATTATAGGCAGCATGTAACCTGTCATGTTCAAGGTCTTTTCCTGTATCATTATCCGGGACCTTTATATTTACTGTTCCCGGCTCGATAAATAACATATTGAAAAGGCGTGAAGAATAAATGGTAGTATAAGAGAATGGAAGAGCAACCGAGTAAATCATTTCATGCTCGCTGGCAGTCGGAGGGAAAATAATACTAAGAAGCATTTGCATCCATTCATGATGCGGTTCCAAAATTGAAAGATCATCAATTGCATTTTGCAATTCCGGATGTTGATCTGCATATTCTAAAATACCTGTATAAAGCTTTTTTACCCCGGTTGATGAACTATGATTCAATGCTCTTTTAAGTATACTAAGCAAGGGCTGAAAAGAAACTTTACTTTGGTAATGTATAGAGTTATAAGTTGCTTTAACTTCCATGTCTTAATTAATAAAGGGTGAATGATGAGCTAGCAAAGTACGGATTAATACGATGGGCACTAAGTACGTAAAATTAACAAATGCATTTTAGTTTGCTGGCTTTTTCGATAAATGGTTTTTGCTACTATCTTTTAGCAAAACAGCCTTGTTTAAACTGAAATAACGGCACGCAGATCTTACACCACATTCTTCGCATTTAGGATTACGGGCCACGCATATATAACGGCCATGAAGGATAAGCCAATGATGGGCTTTGTGAATTAACTCCTGCGGAATATTTTTTACCAATTTTTTTTCTACTGCAAATGGAGTCTTAGTTGTAGCTGGTACAAGCCCAATTCTTTTACTTACCCGGAAAACATGTGTATCTACCGCCATATTCGGTTGTTTGTCGACCACTGATGTAATCACATTAGCAGTTTTTCTTCCTACACCCGGTAATTGGATCAACTCATCAACAGTCATTGGAATTTTTCCATCGAATTTTTCCATTACCATTTTCGCCATGCCGATCAAATGTTTTGTTTTATTGTTGGGATAA
>DASYQG010000198.1:0-5310 GCA_036005825.1 Chitinophagaceae bacterium
CCTGATATAGTTTGTTTACAGGAATTGAAAGCACCAAATGAGAAATTTCCATTACAGGCAATAAATGATGCAGGTTATTCTGCTAAATGGCATGGACAAAAAAGCTGGAATGGTGTTGCAATTCTTTCAAGAGTTGGGGAAATTAATGAGCTAAGACGAGTACTACCTGGCGATCCGGAAGATAGTCACAGCCGATATATCGAAGCAGTTGTAAACAATGTTGTCATTGGATGCCTCTATCTTCCCAATGGAAACCCCTGGCCCGGTCCCAAATTCGATTATAAATTAAAATGGTTTAAACGTCTGACAGCGCATGCAAAAAAATTATTAGATCAAAAAGCTCCGGTTGCGTTGGTCGGCGATTTTAATGTAATGCCAACTGAGTTGGATGTGTATAAACCTGAGCGATGGTTAAACGATGCATTATTCAGAGTTGAAGTTCGGGATGCTTATAAAAAATTAATTGAGCAGGGTTGGACAGATGCAATACGTAAACTTTATCCCAAAGAAAAGATCTATACATTCTGGGACTATTTCAGAAATGCCTACCAGCGGGATGCTGGTTTGCGTATCGATCATTTTTTATTGAGTCCTCAATTAAAACGCAAACTTGTAAATGCAGGGGTTGATAAACATGTAAGAGGATGGGAAAAAACAAGTGATCATGCGCCGGTTTGGATTGAGCTGAAGAATAAATAAACATCTTAAAAAGTATGAAAAGAGCTGTTTACAGTTTAAGCTTTTTGTTTTGTGCAGTGGTAATGATTGCTCCATCTTATTTTATACAGCCTAAAACAAAACCAGTTATAATTGGCTATATAGGCGGTTTCCGGGGATTGATCGCAACAGATTCTATTGATGTATTGCGGCTGTCACATATTAACTACGCATTTATAGATATTAAAGATAACCGGCCATGGCTGCATAATGAGGCGACAGATACCGTGAACTTGAGAAAGTTAAGTGAGTTAAAAAAGATAAATCCTGACCTGAAAATATTGATCTCGATCGGTGGGTGGAGCTGGAGCAAAAACTTTTCTGATGCAGTGCTTACAGATACATCCACAAGAAATTTTGCTTTAAGTGCAGTGGATATTGTTTCAAAATATAATTTGGATGGTATTGATATCGATTGGGAATACCCAGGCATGATCGGAGACAGCAACGTGTATCGTCCCCAAGACAAACAACATTATACAGATCTTTTTAAAGAATTACGAGGGGACCTTGACAGCCTTAGCCTCACAACGAAGATGAAATATTATGTAACAACTGCGGTTGGAGGATCTCAGAGTTATATTGATCATACAGAAATGGATAAAGTGCAGCAGTATACCGACTACATAAATATTATGAGCTATGATTATGCCGGTGGTTCGGATCCTATCTCAGGTCATCATACTAACTTATATGTTTCTTCCGGAGACAGTGATCAATATTCAGCTCACAGATCAATACAAGCATTTATAAAAGCAGGCGTGCCTCCTGCAAAAATTGTTATCGGGATGGCTTTTTATGGTAAAGGCTGGCAAATGGAATCAGCAGATAACAATGGCTTGTATAGAAAAGCGCTGAAGTCAGCACGGGGCGGTGGATTTACTTATTTAAAAGATAGCCTGGTTAATAGAAATGGGTATAAAGAATATTGGGATGCAACTGCGAAAGCTCCTTATCTTTTCAATGAAGAGAAGAAGATATTTATTTCTTACGATAATGAACGATCTGTGAAAGAGAAATGTAAATATGTAAAACAGCATCACCTTGCCGGTGCCATGTTTTGGGAATATAACAGCGATAAAAAGGAATATCTTCTTAAGGTTATTGCTGATAAGTTTAAGTATGTAAAGAAGAATAAATAGTCTCTGATCTCCTTCCTTTTCTTTGTCTTGAAAGGTGACTATATACTTGTTAGACCATGAGTACAAATCGAATAATAACTATAAGCAGTATTAATAGTATTATCAAGAAAAAAATATTTCTTTTCCTCTTAGACTTTGGGCTTAGTTCATGTCGATCATTCTCCCAGTCTTTTAAATAGTTTTTATCGAATAGGTTCATATAATTTTCTTTTCAATGGCTTTTGTGATCTGTTCTAAAATGTGAGGTTGACTATAACCGCCTTGGACCACTTTCCAAGTTATAGGAAAATATTTTAATCCCTTCGCTATTATTACTGGTCTGTTATTCTGTAAAACGAATGATTGATTCTTGGCTATTACTTTATACCTCTCTGTTGTTTCTGTTTGAGCAACCTTCTCAACTACGAGTCTAATATTCCTTCTCCCAAACTTAATGATTATACTGAATTGCATCACTCAATTTACGGGTTTGTCCCAACTCATATAGTTACCCTTCAGCGCAAAGAAAGTAAGGATGAGTGCACAAATAAAAAAGCAGTCGCAATTTGCGACCGCTTACGAAATCGAAACGTAGAAAAATAGCTGGTTTTGATTTACTTAATCAATGCTCTTTAATGTTACATACTTCTGTATCTTATCATAATTAAATCCTTTCGACCTCATCTCTTTAATATACTCAGGGGTAACGCCGACAGCCTTTACCGCAACAATTTCATCCAGATCAATATTCTTAAATCCAACCGATTCAAAACTCTTGATGAATTCAGGAGTAATACCCTGTGATTTCAACCCGGTTACGTTATCAAGATCTGTGATCTTATAACCGGCAGTTTCAAAACTTTTTATATATTCTGGTGAAATACCCAGAGCTCTGAATGCCACAAGGTCCTCCGGTTTTATATTCTTATATCCAAGATCTGTAAAGCTCTTCATGTATTCCGGAGTTACATTTTGTGATTTCATTCCAACAAACTCATCGGGGTCAATATCTTTAAATCCTAAATTATACCAACCTTTTATATATTCAGGAGTTACACCAACTGCTTTGAAAGATACTAACTGATCATGTGGAATATTAGTCATACCAATAGCTTTGAATGAATTTATATACTCAGGAGTTATGTTCATTGCCTTAAAGCTTATAATATCATCCGCGTCATCATCCTTACCGCCTTTATCTCCTTTCATCTGGCGAACTGATTCGATATATTTTTTATCAATGCCCTGCGCTTTAAAAGAAACCAGCTGCTCAGAAGTTACATTTTTATAACCCGCACTGCGGATCTCGGTTATATATTTTTCATCAATATTCAATGATTTCAATGGAACCAGATTCTCCAAGGATACATCTTTGAATCCCGCATTGCGGATAGATGAAATATATGCTTTATCAATTCCTAATGCAGCAACAGGGATCAGGTCATCTTTTGTTACATCCTTGTATCCTTCAGTCCGCAGCATCGTCAAAAATTCTTTTTTGATATTGATAAAGAAAAAAGCCATCTGGTCATCTTCATCCAGGCTTTCTTTCAGTTCTTTATTCATATAATCAACATAGGCTTTATCGGCAGCGAACTTATAAGTACCCATACCGGCATTGCCTTCAAACTTGCCGGTCATTTCCATCTTGCCGGCTTCACGGGTGATGTTGAATGTACCTGAAGTTCCTTTAGGGATAGTTCCCAGGTCAGATAATTTAAAAGTGGTCGCATTAAAAGAATGACCGGACTTGAGATCAAAATTATCATCGTCCACCTTTTCATCACTGAAGCGGATATTCACTTTATCATCTTTGATAATAGCGAACCAGTAACCTTCGGTTTCCATTCCGTGGTTCTTTATGGACTTTTCGGTCTTTCCGACTTTTTGACTATCCTGGCCATAGGCCACTGGCTCATTCAGCAGGCATGCTAAAAAAGCAAATACAGGCAACAGGAAAAAATATTTCCATGCCGTATGCAAGTTTGATCTTTTTTTGTTCATCATGGCTATACGTTTTTTAAGAATTGACTGGTTATAATTAGTGGTTAGACTCAAAGGAAAATGTGGCGCCGATACTTGCACCAGGCTGAGCTGGTAACGTTGCTTGTCAACTTTCTGCTGCATCAATTGATCATCGGTTAAGAATTCAAGATTGCTTTCGATTTCGCGTCGATAGATCCATGCAAATGGATTGAACCATTGAAAGATCAGCAGCAGTTCGGCGATTATTATATCAAGCGTATGGTTTTGACTGATATGAATTTTTTCATGAAGCAAGATCTGGTTATAAGTTTCCCACTCATATTTTTCGGGGTTGATAAAAATATTATTGGCAAAAGAACAAGGCGCTTTATCGCCGCTTACCTCTACTATTCTGTATTTACCATCAATGATCACCGGGTTGCGATAGGCACGAACCAATAATAATACAAGCTGGAAAAGAAAACTCACACCAAACACGATCACTCCAAACCAATAGATCCAGAACAACCAGGTCAGGAATGTTTGAGGTTTGAAGTTTGAGGTTTGAGATTGCTTATTGGTTGTTGAAGGTTGAATGTTGGAGGTTGAAGGTTGTTTTACGATTGCTGGTTGCCTGGCATCAGTTGACTTTTGTTCGTTGACTTTTGAGGTTCCGTTATTATCAGCTACTTGTTGGTTTTCATTTTCCACTTTCAACTTTCCACTTTCCACTTGATTACCCGGCTTACGAAATGAAAATTGTTGCGGCACCTGCATTAATGGCAATGCAAAAGAGATCACCAGGCAAACGATCAGCATATAGCGGTTCACTGTGTAAAAAGTTTCGCGGCGTAGCAATAGTTTATAAAAAGCCAGGCAGGCAAGAAGGATCACGGCGACATTAATAATGTATGGCAAATTCATGGTTTGTCTGTTTTGATCATTTGAAGAATTTCTTTCAATTCGTCTTCACTGAGGTTTTGTTCTTTGGCAAAGAAGGCTAGCATCCGCGGATAGGAGTTATCGAAATATTGACTTACTATATCTTTCATCGCATGCTTTTGATAATCTTCCCTGCTGATGACTGGAAAGTAGCGATAGACATTGCCAACACTGTCATGATCTAAGAAACCTTTTTCTTCCAGGATCTTCACCATGGTAGCAACGCTATTATAATGTGGCTTCGGTTCCGGGAGATGTGGGATGACTTCTTTAATAAAAGCTTTTCCCAACTCCCAATACACCTGCATGATCTGTTCTTCTCTTTTTGCAAGCTTTATCATCGCTGAATAATTTTTCACAATGTTAGTACTAATTCATTAGTAGAACAACTAATTTATTAGGAGCAGAAGGTGACAGATATAGTAATCTTAGATAAACAAATTCATTAAGAGCCAGTTAGATGCTGAAAAAAAAATTTCTTAAAGATGCTTAAATCCGTGATGAAAGGAAACTATTTTGTCATCCTGAGCAAAGCGAAGGACGTGGATGAGCGGAAGGGAAAAAA
>DASYQG010000199.1:0-11728 GCA_036005825.1 Chitinophagaceae bacterium
AGTGAAGCTGTATTAAGAGCTTTTGTTGCCGAAGGTGTTGAAACCATCTTTGGATATCCAGGTGGCGCTATCATGCCTATCTATGACGCGTTGTATGATTATCATGATAAGCTAACACATATATTAGTTCGGCACGAGCAGGGAGCTATACATGCAGCGCAAGGTTTTGCAAGAGTAAGTGGAAAAACAGGTGTTGTGTTTGCAACCAGTGGGCCCGGTGCAACTAATCTTGTAACAGGCTTAGCCGATGCAATGATCGACTCCACTCCTGTTGTATGTATAACAGGACAAGTGTTTGCACATTTGCTTGGCACAGATGCATTCCAGGAAACAGATGTAATAAATATTACAACTCCTGTTACGAAATGGAATTACCAGGTTACTGATGCCAATGAAATTCCACATGTATTAGCAAAGGCATTTTATATCGCTGGCAGCGGAAGACCCGGCCCTGTGCTGATTGATATTACTAAAAATGCACAGCTGCAACTATTCGATTATAAAGGTTATGAAAAATGTGACCATATAAGAAGTTATCGTCCGAAACCAATTGTTCGTAAAGAATATATTGAAAAGGCTGCTAAACTTATAAATGAAGCTGAAAGACCATTTGTGATCTTTGGCCAGGGAGTTATTCTTGGTAAAGCAGAAAAAGAATTTCAAAAATTTATTGAGAAAGCGGGTATTCCAGCTGCATGGACGATACTGGGCATGAGTGCAATACCAACCAATCATCCACTTGCGGTTGGAATGCTTGGTATGCATGGGAACTATGGCCCAAATCTTTTGACCAATGAATGTGACGTATTAATCGCAATCGGTATGCGTTTTGATGATCGGGTAACCGGTCGTTTGGATAAATATGCTAAGCAGGCGAAAGTGATCCATCTTGATATCGATCCATCTGAAATTGATAAGAATGTAAAAGCAACAGTACCTGTATGGGGTGATTGTAAAGAAACTTTGCCTTTATTAACTGAACTGGTGCAGCAAAAGGTTTATCCGCAATGGTTACAGAAGTTCAATGACTGCATGAAGAAAGAAGAAGAGAAATGCATCAAAGCAGAAATGAATCCTGATACAGAAATTCTTACGATGGGTGAAGTGATTGATGCAATCAATGAATTAACAAAAGGTGATGCAGTAATTGTTACAGATGTTGGTCAACACCAGATGGTGGCATGCCGCTATGCAAAATATAACCAGAGCAAAAGCAATATCACCAGCGGGGGATTGGGAACGATGGGATATGCATTACCCGCAGCTATCGGTGCTAAATATGGCGCACCTGAAAGAACAGTTATTGCGATCATTGGTGATGGTGGTATTCAAATGACGATCCAGGAATTAGGAACTATCATGCAATTCAAACCCGATGTAAAGATCATTATCCTGAATAATAAATTTTTAGGAATGGTTCGTCAATGGCAGGAACTGTTTCATAAGAACCGTTATTCATTTGTTGATATAGAAAGTCCCGATTTTGTAATGGTAGCAAAAGGCTATGGCATTGAAGGAAAAAGTATTTGCAAAAGAGAAGAGGTGAAAAGTACATTGAAAGAAATGCTGGATCATAAAGGAAGTTATTTGTTGGAAGTAATTGTTGGCAAAGAAAATAATGTATTCCCTATGGTGCCACAGGGACGTGGTGTGGCCGAAGTGGTTCTTTGTAAAGAAGAAATTTAGACTTAAATGTTATTAATGTAAGATATTGATGAATGCTAAAATAACCGGAGTTCCTGTTGAATATGAAAAAATCATGGAAGCTACTATTGAGATGGAGTTCAATATGGCTTCGGATCTATATACAGGCAGTTTGTTAAAAACACTTGCTGCTTCCAAACCTTCAGGGAGGTTTCTTGAATTAGGAACCGGCACCGGGCTGGCTACAAGTTGGATAGCAGCGGGAATGGATGAAAAAAGTTCTTTAATAACGATCGATAATAACTCATTGCTGATTGATGTGGCAAAAAGGTTTCTCGATGATAAGAGAATTGAGTTCCTGGTTGCAGATGGCTATAGCTGGTTGACAGAATACAATGACGAAAAATTTGATTTCATATTTGCGGATGCCATGGCTGGAAAATATGATCTATTTGACGATGCCATACGTATTCTGAAGAGTAACGGGATATATTTTATAGATGATATGTTGCCACAACCAAACTGGCCATCGGGACATTCAGAAAAAGTGGATGAATTTATAAAGCAGCTTGAAGAAAGGGATGATCTATTTGTAACAAAACTAAACTGGTCAACAGGTATTATACTAGTGGTAAAAAAATAAAAGTACTTATGACAAAGCAAGAATATACAATAACGGTTTATACAGAGAACCAGATTGGTTTGCTGAACCGGATCGCTATTATCTTTTCAAGAAGAAAGATAAATATAGAAAGCCTAAATACTTCACCAAGTGAAATTGAAAGTGTACATCGCTTTACGATCGTCATTAATGAAGTAGAAGATGTCGTACGTAAACTGTGCCGTCAAATTGAAAAACAGGTAGAAGTGTTAAAAGCCTATTATAACACCAATGAAGAAATCATCTGGCAGGAATTAGCTTTATATAAAGTGCCTACTGATATTATTGCAGAAGAAGTAAAAGTGGAACGGTTACTTAGCCAGTTTGGAGCGAAAGCAGTAGTTATAAGAAAGGATTATACTGTATTTGAAGTAAGTGGACAACGTGAAGAAACGGATTCCTTCATTAAAGTTTTAGAACCTTATGGATTAATTGAATTTGTCAGGAGTGCGAGAGTGGCGATCATAAAAAACAGTGACGGTTTCCATAAAAAGTTAAAATCATTTGAATACAAAGAACCGGGTGAAGAGGTAATAGAGAATGAATATTTAAGTGAGAATGAAAAAGTGTTTTCAATGTGAGTGGTAAATGGTCAATGGTGAATAGAGAATAGGAAGTATCCCGATGGATATCAGGGCGACGCAAGAAAAGCTTATTAGTAGTAATGAAGTTGACAACAAAAATAGCATAATAATTTTTAAACCAACCTTACTCCCCTTTAGGGGTTGGGGTTAAAAACAAATACAATGGCAAAACTAAATTTCGGCGGAACAACAGAAAATGTTGTAACCCGTGAAGAATTTCCCCTGGCAAAAGCACAGGAAGTGTTGAAGAATGAAACAGTGGCGGTGATCGGTTATGGTGTGCAAGGTCCTGGCCAGGCGCTGAACCAAAAAGACAATGGCATCAATGTTATTGTTGGACAACGTAAAGATTCGAAGACATGGGATAAAGCGATCCGTGATGGTTTTGTGCCCGGCGAAACATTGTTTGAAATTGAGGAAGCATTGCAGCGTGGTACTATTATTTGTTACCTGCTGAGCGATGCTGCACAAATTGCTTTATGGCCAACTGTACAAAAACATTTAACTCCGGGCAAGGCATTATATTTTTCTCATGGATTTGGAATCACATTCAATGAGCAAACAGGTATTGTTCCTCCGAAAGATGTAGATGTATTCTTAGTGGCGCCTAAAGGTTCAGGGACTTCTCTTCGCAGAATGTTCTTACAAGGTCGCGGCCTGAATAGTTCTTACGCTATTTTCCAGGATGCAACGGGTAAAGCATTTGACAGGGTAATTGCACTCGGTATTGCAGTAGGTAGCGGTTATTTATTTGAAACAGATTTCAAAAAAGAAGTATACTCTGATCTGACAGGTGAAAGAGGAACTTTGATGGGTGCGATACAAGGAATTTTTGCTGCACAATACCAGGTATTGCGTGAAAAGGGCCACTCCCCTTCTGAAGCCTTTAACGAAACAGTAGAAGAGTTAACACAATCTTTAATGCCACTCGTTGCAGAAAATGGAATGGATTGGATGTATGCCAACTGTTCTACAACAGCACAACGTGGTGCATTAGATTGGTGGAAGAAATTCCGTGATGCAACAGCACCAGTATTTAAAGAGCTATATGAAAGCGTTGCAGCGGGCAAAGAGTCACAACGTTCTATTGACAGCAACAGTAAACCTGATTACAGGGAAAAACTGGAAGAAGAATTAAAAGAATTGCGTGAAAGCGAATTATGGCAGGCAGGTAAAACTGTTCGTTCATTGCGTCCGGAAAATCAACCAGCAAAAACAGAAAAAAAGAAAGCTGAACCTGTAGCATAAAAAAATCTCACACTGAGTCGCTAAACATCTCTGTGTGCCTTGCGTCTCTGCGTGACAAAATAAAGTATGAGTACAACAACAAATAGAGCTTCTCTTGATTTCACAGCAGCAGCATTACGATTGAAAAAGATAGTAACAAAAACTCCTTTGCAACGAAGTGCACATCTTTCGAAAAAATATGATTGCAATGTTTTTTTGAAACGAGAGGATCTGCAGGTAGTAAGAAGTTATAAACTACGTGGTGCTTACAATATGATGAGCTGTCTGCCGAAAGAACAATTAGAAAGAGGTGTGGTCTGTGCGAGTGCCGGCAATCATGCTCAGGGGTTTGCATTCAGCTGTAAAAAGCTCAATGCAAAAGGCGTTGTATTCATGCCGACCATCACTCCTAATCAGAAAGTGAAGCAAACACAGATGCATGGGGATGGTAATGTGGAGATAAAGCTGGTGGGTGATACATTTGATGATTGTGCCATCATCGCAAAAAAATATACGGAGGACAACGGCATGACCTTCATTCCACCTTTTGATGATCATAGGATAATTGAAGGACAAGGAACGGTAGGTGTTGAAATTTTGGAAGATCTGAACTATGTAGATTATTTATTTCTTCCGATCGGTGGTGGTGGATTGTGTGCAGGCGTTGGTTCTTATTTCAAAACTTATTCCCCTAAAACAAAGATCATCGGTCTTGAGCCTGAAGGTGCACCTGCAATGTATGAGGCATTGAAGAAAGGTTCTCCCGTTACATTGGATAATATTGATCGCTTTGTTGATGGGGCTGCCGTCAAAAGAGTCGGCGATATTACTTTTCCGATTTGTAAGGAAGTATTGGATGATATGCATCTTATATCAGAAGGAAAAGTTTGTACAACGATTTTGAAACTATATAATGAAGATGCAATCGTTGTTGAACCTGCTGGCGCCTTATCTATTGCCGCTCTCGATGATTTTGCCAATGAAATAAAATATAAGACTGTCGTTTGCATTGTAAGCGGCAGCAATAATGATATCGACCGGATGCAGGAGATAAAAGAAAGAAGCCTCCAATATGAAGGCCTTAAACATTATTTCCTGATAAATTTTGCACAACGTCCCGGTGCTTTAAAGGAATTTGTAAACAATGTTCTTGGTCCAACCGACGACATCACAAGATTTGAGTACATGCAAAAGAATAATAAAGAGGCCGGGCCGGCGCTTGTTGGTATTGAATTGAAAAACCGTGAGGATTATGAAGTTCTCTTAAATAATCTAAATAAATATCATATTGGTTATACTGAATTGAGTAAGGACAATACACTTTTCAGTTACTTAGTTTAAAGTTCTATAACTGTTTTTTAATTAGTTTTGCCCCGCTAACAGTGGGGCATTTATATTTAAATAATATTAACGATGTCAAAAGTAAAAGTTGGTTTAGTGCAGATGAGTTGTTCGAACAACAAGGATGCGAATTTGCAGAAAGCAATTGAAAAAGTAAAAGAGGCGGCTGAAAAAGGGGCACAAATAGTTTGTTTACAGGAGCTTTTCACTTCACTTTATTTCTGTGATGTAGAAGATTATGAAAATTTCAAACTTGCAGAACCAATTCCCGGTCCTTCTTCAGATGCCTTAAGCAAACTTGCTAAAGAATTAAATGTAGTGATCATCGCTTCCCTATTTGAAAAAAGGGCACAGGGCATTTATCATAACACGACAGCTGTATTAGATGCGGATGGTTCTTATCTCGGTAAATATCGTAAGATGCATATACCTGATGATCCAGCTTACTATGAAAAATTCTATTTTACTCCCGGTGATCTTGGTTATAAAGTTTTCAAAACAAAATATGTAACGTTTGGCGTACTAATTTGTTGGGATCAATGGTATCCTGAAGCTGCAAGAATAACTGCGTTGATGGGTGCTGAGATATTGTTTTATCCAACGGCAATTGGCTGGGCGACTGATCAGGATGAAGCAACCAATACCGAACAATATAATGCATGGCAAACAATTCAAAGAAGTCACGCAGTAGCGAATGCTGTGCATGTTGTTAGTGTGAACCGGGTTGGCCTGGAACAAGATGGTGCTATGAAATTCTGGGGTGGGTCATTTGTAAGCAATCCATTTGGCACTTTACTATATAAGGCGTCACATGAAAATGAAGAGGTAGTTGTAGTGGAAATTGATACTGCTAAAACAGATTTCTTCAGAACCCATTGGCCGTTCCTGAGAGACAGGAGAATAGATTCATATCAACCCATTACTCAAAGGTTTATTGATGAGGAATAGACGGGAAGACGGAAAGTCCGGAAGTCAGAAAGTATTTTTCCTAAAATAATTAAGGTTCTGAGTTTAGCGAAAACAATAATTTTCTTAATCTTAAACTTTTGAATTATGGCATTCAAATTTGAAAAATTGATTGTATGGCAAAAGTCGCTTGATCTTTCAGATGAAATAAATCAATTAGCTAAAAGTTTTCCAAAAGATGAGCTTTATATTTTAGCCTCACAAATAAAAAGAGCAGCTGATAGTGTTTCATTAAATATTGCAGAAGGTTCAACTGGTCAATCAAATCCTGAATTTGCAAGATTTCTTGGGATAGCCTTACGTTCAAATATAGAAGTTGTTGGTTGCATATTTTTTGCACAAAGACGAGGATATGTAACAACATCTAAATTTGAAAAAATATACAAAATGTGTGAAGAGATCCTTGTTATGATTAATGCTTTACGGAATTCACTAAAATAAACTAAAATTGAAGAAGCATCTTTCCGACTTGCCGTCTTCCGGACTTTCGGACCTGCAAACCCCTAAACAACTCGGTTATTATTTTCCCGCTGAATTTGCTCCTCATGAAGCCACTTGGTTAAGTTGGCCCCATAAAGAAGCGTCCTGGCCGGGAAAGATCCATACGATATTTCCTTTTTATAGCCGCTTTATAAAATATTTGGCGCAAAGTGAAAAGGTTCGCATCAATGTGAATGATGAAGCGATGAAAGCTTTTGCAATAAGTTGTTTGCAGAAAGAAGGAATCGATTTTTCACAGGTAGAATTTTTCTTTCATCCTACCAATGATGCATGGTGTCGTGATCATGGCCCGGCTTTTTTAATTAATCCTAAAGCAAATATTAAAAAAGTAATCGTTGATTGGAATTATAATGCGTGGGGCGGAAAGTATTTACCCTGCGATCTTGATGATATAATTCCAACAAAGATTGCACAGTATTATAATATTCCTGTTTACAATCCTGGAATTATAATGGAAGGTGGTTCAGTTGATTTTAATGGAAATGGAACGGTGATCACTTCCACCCTTTGCCTATTAAATCAAAATCGTAACCCTCATTTGAATCAAAAACAAATCGAAGAATATCTCTGTAATTTTTATGGGCAGGAACAAGTGTTATGGGTCGATGAAGGAATTGTTGGGGATGATACAGATGGTCATATTGATGATACGGTTCGTTTTGTAAATGAAGACACGGTAATAACAGTTGTGGAAGAAAATAAAAATGATGAGAACCATGCCTTGCTCGAAGGAAATTTAAAGCAATTGAAAGCAATGCGGTTGTTGAATGGCAAACAGTTGAATATTGTTGAGCTGCCAATGCCTGATTATTTAGAATATGACGGTCAGCGTCTCCCCTGCAGCTATGCTAATTTTTATATCTGTAATAAATATGTAATAGTGCCAATCTTTAATTGTAAAAAAGATGACAAGGCTTTACAAATAATTACTCAATGTTTTCCGGGAAGAGAAACGATCGGAATAGATTCAACCGAAATTATTTGGGGATTAGGAAGCTTTCATTGTCTGAGTCAACAGGAGCCAGAAGTATAAACCTATTTCTTTAAAACTTCAGGATTTACAATATTCGGAACTGAATTGTTCTTAAAATAGCTAATTATATTTTCAGCTGCCATTCTTGACATTTCATTTCTTGCTTCAATCGTTGCTGAACCAATATGTGGCAGGACGCAAACATTTTCCATTTCCAAAAGTGGATTATCGGGTTTCATCGGTTCAGGATTCGTCACATCAAGCCCTGCACCCCAAATTGTGCCCTTCTTCAATGCATCAATAAGATCCTGTTCGTTATGAACTCCTCCTCTTGCAGTATTAATAAATATCGAAGAGGATTTCATTTTATTGAAAGCATCTTTATTAAAAATCTCTTTAGTTTCTTTATTCAATGCTGAATGAACTGAGATTACATCACTTTGCTGCAGTAATTGATCAAAGCTCACCTGCCTTACTCCATAAAGTTTTTCTGCCTCGGGATTTGCTTTTCTGTTACAATAAATGATATTCATATTGTAAGCTCCTTTACAACGTCCCGCCATTGCCATGCCTATGCGGCCTAATCCAAAAATACCAAGTGTTTTATTATTGAACTCAAAACCAAGATTTGCATTTGGTTTGAAATAAGTCCACTCTCCTTTTAAGATTCCTTTGTGCATATAAAAGAATTTTCTTGCAACAGCAATCATTAATCCAAATGCAATATCAGCCGTTGCTTCATTCATTGCACCGGGAGCATAACCGATGGGTATTCCCAGTTTTGTAGCAAGAGGGATGTCAATATTATCATAGCCAACTGCAAATTGTGAGATCATTTCAAGGTGAGGACATGCTTTTAAGAAATCTGTACCAATATTATCAGCACTTACGCAAAGAATAACATTATGTTTTTTGCTCTCAGTAATTAATTCCTGGTCGGTCATCGGCCTTTCATGCGGCCACGCCGTAACAGAAAATCCTTCATTACGCAGCATCTCAACACCAAGAACCGGGATATTGCGAGTGACCAGGACTTTTATTTCATCAAACTTCCGTTTCATTCTCTTATTTACCGATTCCCTTTCAAGGTTATTTTTTTATCAGGAGTTTTAAAACTATCAAGCATATCCACAGATACCTTATCACCATCAAAATAAAATGTCATGATCTCTGTATGCGGGCTATCAATATACCTTAATTGCATTTGCAAAGTAGCCGGTCCTTTCCATCTATAACTTCCAGCTACCTGTGATGGAGGCAATCCTTCAAAGTGCCCTTTTGCTGCTGCCACTAATGAAGGACCTAACATGGTCGTTTTCCCCTGGATCCATTGACCATTTCCAAAATTCAGGATATAAGAGTTCGTATTTGTTTTGATTGTAAGTACAATGGCAGAGCTCTTTTGAATAAAAGAAATTTTTTCTATCTTTTTTTCATTAGAATCGATTTTAAAACTCTTTCCCGAAACAGAAATTATTTTAAAAGTGCTATCAGGTTTTGCCGGCAATGGAAGCTTCAGTTGCGTTAATCGCTTTTTAAGAATGGCAGCATCGTTTTTGTTTAATACTGATTGGTCAACTTGCATAGCGGGTAATAAATACTTCCATACAAGGTTTAATTCTCCCTGCATATCGGTAGTTTCAGATGTAATAGCAATTACCACATCTTCTTCTGGTAATACCAACGCATACTGCCCAAAAGCTCCGTCACCACGAAATGAATTATGGCGGCTGCGCCAGAACTGGTAACAATAACCCTGCTTCCAGTCGCTGGAATCTTTTTTGGCCTGTGAATCATAAGGAGCATTATCAATCTTAAAAGTTGTGGCTTCCTCCGCCCATCCTTCTGGTAAAATTTGTTGGTCGTTCCATTTTCCTTTTTGCAAATAAAGTTGGGCAAACTTTGCAATGTCTTCAGTTTTTATTCTAAATCCCCATCCCCCTGTGTTAATACCCATCGGGTCAGTTTCCCAATCCATTCCTACTATGCCCAATGGCTTAAATAAACGTGGCGTGAGATAATCAATTATTTTTTGCCCCGTCACTTTTTGTACGATCGCAGAAAGCATATAAGTGGCAGCAGAGTTATATAAGAACACGGCGCCGGGTTTATTAAGAACAGGGGTAGCAAAAAAAGATCTGATCCAATCATTGGTTACAACAACAGGCCCAGTAGGATCCGGATCCTGTCCAGCCGTCATAGACAACAAATCTTTGATCTTTAAGTCGGATAAAAGCGGAGTAATACTTGCCGGCAACTTACCCGGGAAAAAAGAAATGACTTTATCATTTACACTTATCTTTTTCTCTGCAACGGCAAAGCCAACTGCTGTAGAAGTAAAGCTTTTACTGAGAGAATACAAAGTATGTTTCAGATCAGGGCGATATGGATTCCACCATCCTTCAGCAATCACTTTACCATGCCGAAGGATCATGATGCTATGCATTTCATGTTTTGTTGTTGAAATAGCATCAAGAAATTCCATAATTCCTTTGGAAGAAACTCCTTCTGCTTCCGGTGTGCTTCTCGGAAGCGAAACGGTTTGAGCACTTAGCTGAAAGGTTACAAAAAGAAAAAGTAAAGCAGTTATAAAAGGGTCTTTCCTGATGATCATTTTTTAAGAATTGTAGCGATGAAATAAAATAGTCGAAGTTATAAATCTACAATTTCTAATTTAATAAAAGAATAAACAAATCAAACACAAAAAGCCTGTGACAAGACAGGCAAAATATATGAACAATAGAAATTTACTCAGGGCTTTTCTTCTTCTCTTTCAACGGTAATACTGCATTCTCCAATTAGTGCTGCCAATGCGCCGACTGCTGCAAGCACCGGCGCAAAAACGGCTCCCACTACGCCAAGGCTTAAAGGAAAGCTCATCAATTCCCTTCCATCTTTTTCATGAATACTGATCTTTCTCACATTTCCCTCTTTCACCAATTCTTTTACTTTGTTCAGCACTTTTTCACCCTGAACTTTAAAAGTCTCTTTTGTTATTGTTGCCATAATTATTGGTATTTAATTTCTTAGATTAAAAATGATGCCAGTCTTTCATAGAATGAAAAATGCAGGTAAATTCCCCCCGCTAAAAAGATGGATATAATTAAAGTGTACCAATAATCTATTCAGTTAATCTATATATTTAGGCCCATAAATTATTACTATGCCAAAACTGATAATCTTTCTTTTTTTCGTTTTTTTCTTTTTCCAAAGCTTCGGACAGCAAAAGTTAGATAAATTAACTGTAGAAAAGATCATGAGAGATCCGAACTGGATTGGCACCTCCCCTTCCAATATTCAATGGAGCAATGATGGAAAGGCGATTTATTTTAACTGGAATCCTGAAAAAGCACTTGCTGATTCGCTTTATTATATAACGCTAACAAATAAAACCCCGGTAAAAGCTACCCCTGCCGAAATTCAGACGAACCGATCAACAGGTAATTATGTTTATAATACTTCACGTTCTGCATATGTTTTTGCAAAAGATGGAGATATTTTTTATACAGAATTAAAAACAGGCAAAGTAAAACGCATCACTCAGACCGCAGATGTTGAATCTAATCCCCAGTTTTCCTTTAACGATACAAAAGTGGCCTATATAAACCGTCAGAATTTATATGTATGGGATATAGCATCCGGTGAGATCATGCAGTTGACGAACCTACAGTCCGGTGAAGCAGCACCAGCCCCAACAGGAAATTTTGCAGGCAGAGGAAATAATTTCGGAGGAAATAATGCCGGGGCAAGAAACACCAGTCCGAGTGTTAATCCACAGGAAGATTGGTTAAAAAATGATCAGCTGACTTACTTTGAAGTTTTAAAATCAAG
>DASYQG010000200.1:0-2815 GCA_036005825.1 Chitinophagaceae bacterium
ACTTTACCGCCTATCCAGATATCAAAGAAGGAATAGGAACGATTGCATTGTTACAAGCAATGGATAAGAGTTTACAAACAGGCAAACCAATAAAAGTTCAGGACATTTTAAACGAGCATGGCTTATGAATCCAATTTATGAAAAGCTGACTAAGTTGGATTTTGCGATTGTTGCAGTCTATTTGATTGCATTATTGGTGATCGGATACATCGCAAGTTTCAGAAACAAAAAAAAGAACGAAACATTATTTCTCGCCAGTCATTCACTCAACTGGTACAATATCGGTTTTAATATGTGGGGTACCAACGTAGGTCCATCATCATTGCTTGCATTTGCAAGTATTGGTTATGCAACAGGTATAGTCGCCGGAAATTTTGAATGGTATGCTTTTTTATTTTTAATGTTACTGGCAATGGTGTTCGCACCAAGATATATTGCGAGTAAGGTCACCACGATGCCCGAATATATGGGCAAACGATATGGAGACAGTACAAGAAATATTTTAGCCTGGTATGCACTCATAAAAATTTTAGTAACATGGTTATCGCTGGGTTTATTCAGCGGTGGTGTCTTGGTACGACAGATTTTAGGAATACCGATGTGGCAATCAGTAATTGTGCTTGTCTTGTTTGCCGGTATTTTCACATTTGCTGGCGGATTAAAAGCAATTGCAAAAGTGAATGTATTCCAGATGATATTATTAATTGGAGTATCACTTACTTTAACATATCTCGGTCTAAAAAAAATTGGTGGCATACAAGCCATGGTTGATAAAGTGCCTTCAAACTTTTGGAATTTGATCCGACCTTCCAATGATACAAGTTATCCATGGCCAGCTATGCTACTTGGTTATCCTGTTGCAGCCGTCGCTTTCTTTTGTACCGACCAGGCAATGGTGCAATCTGTTTTAGGTGCAAAAAACTTAGAGCAGGGACAATTAGGTGTCAACTTCATCGGCTGGTTAAAAGTACTAGCATTACCATTATTTATATTGCCGGGTATTTTATGTTTTGCATTATTCCCACAATTAGAAAAATCTGATCTTGCCTATATGACGATGGTCACAAATCTTTTTCCATCGGGAATGAATGGATTAGTGATCTGTGTATTGATAGCAGTGTTGGTGGGTACCATCGGATCGTCACTCAATGCACTCAGCACCGTTTTCACAACGGATGTATATGTAAAAAATATAAATCCAAGCGCCACGACACAACAGCAGATCAAAGTAGGAAGGATCACGATCGCAATTGGCTGTGTGTTTGCAGTACTTATGGCGATCGCAATTGATAATATCCGGGGACAGAATTTATTCAACATCTTCCAGTCGGTACTTGGATTTTTGGCACCCTCATTGGCTGTCGTATTTTTATTAAGTGTGTTTTGGAAACGTACCACGAAAAAGGCAGTGAATGGCATTTTAGGTTTTGGTTCGGCATTCAGTTTAACAGTGGGCATTTTGTATTTATGGATCTTACCAGCCGATGAATATCCGCAGTGGCCGCATTTTTTATTGTTGTCGTTTTACATTTTCGTCCTGTTGTTTGTTGCCGCCATCATCATTTCATTGACCGATCGTAATCCGCAAACGAGTAATCTCGAAACAGCAGCATTCCCTGTCACCACCAAAAGAGTGAAATGGTTATTTGCATTATTAGGCATTGTTATTCTTTCATTGTATATCATTTTTAATGGACATTGATATGAGAAAAATCAAAATTCAAGAATCAATACTCAAAAGCATCGCTCATAAATGGGATAGACTTCTGTTAAAGAGGATTACTTTTTTTTACTTTTTAATTTTGACTTTTAACTTCCCTCTCCAGGCACAGCAAGCAACCTGGATCTGGTATCCCGGCGATTATGAAATATGGCTCGCGAATAAAATGGAGAACAGAAGAACAGATAGAGGAACTTTCTTTCCTGTCTTCTGGAAAGTGGATAGCCACTACCCGTTAATGGATTTTCATAAAACATTTGACTTAAAAGATTCTGAAGAAGTTTTAATCTATGCGGAAGGACAATACAATGTAAAGATCGATGGCAAACCTTTTGAAGGAACGCCATTTAAGATCACCGTACCAGTCGGTAAGCATAAGATCAACATCAAAGTATTTTGCCAGCAAGCAGTTCCTTCTGTTTATGTAAAAGGAAAAACAATAGTAAGTGATGGTACATGGCTCACTACATTCGAAGACAAAGAATGGATCGATGAAACAGGGAAAACTTCAGATATATCGGCTACCAAATGGTTAAATGCTGGTTATTGGAATTTCAATGACCCGCTGCTTCCACCATCACAATTTAAATTACCAACTACTCCATTGCAGGCAGTCAATAAAGAAATAAGCAATAATTCAATTCTTGTTGATTTCGGAAAAGAGACTTTTGGTTTTATAAAACTGCATGGATTAAAAGGTAAAGGAAATCTCACAATTTATTACGGAGAAAGCAAAGAAGAAGCATTGAGTAAGGATGGCGCAGTTACGTTAGATAAGTTGAATATTGATAATTCTATTTCCAAAGATTCAGTAATGCCGTTATCAAAAGCATTCCGGTATATAAATATCGTACGTGATGGTGATATCCATTTTGATGATGTTTCGATGTTGTACGAATATGCGGATATAAAAGATAAAGGAAGTTTTACTTGTAACGATGATGAGATAAACAGGATTTATGAAGTTGCTAAATATACCCTGCATTTAAGCACTAGGGAGTTTTTTATTGATGGGATCAAACGTGACCGCTGGGTCTGGAGTGGGGATGCTTATCAGAGTTATTTAATGAACTATTACCTGATGAATGATAATCG
>DASYQG010000201.1:0-5887 GCA_036005825.1 Chitinophagaceae bacterium
AGAAAGCAGATGCACGTGGCATTCGTGTTACTGGTTCGGAATTGGTCGGATTAATTCCTTTGAAGGCGATGCTGGATGCTGGTAAGTATTTTCTAAAAAAGCAAAAACGTTCGGTGGGTGTTTCTGAAAAAGAATTGTTGCGCATTGCCGTGAAGTCAATGGGTCTTGATGAACTCTATCCTTTTAAACCGGAAGAAAAAATTATTGAATATATGTTACAAGATAAAAATGACAGCCGCTTAGTCAGTATGCCGCTGAATGATTTTGCTGATGAAACAGCAAGCGAAAGCCCTGCGCCGGGTGGTGGATCTATTGCTGCTTATATTGGTTCGCTGGGTGTATCACTGGCGACGATGGTTGCAAACTTATCATCTCATAAGAAAGGTTGGGATGAAAGATGGGAAGAGTTTAGTAACTGGGCCGAGAAAGGCCAGCAGTATAAAGACGAATTGTTGCGATTGGTGGATGCAGATACAAAAGCGTTTAATGGTATCATGAATGCAATGAGTTTACCAAAAGGAACGGATGAAGAGAAAGCGGCTCGTAAGAAAGCAATGAATGAAGCAACAAAGGTTGCTATTGAAGTTCCTTTTAAAGTAATGAAGCTTTCTTATGATAGCATGGAAGTGGTAAAGGCAATGGCGGAAGTTGGTAATCCTAATAGTGTTTCGGATGCTGGTGTTGGTGCTCTTTGTGCACGCAGCGCCGTGA
Source organism: Chitinophagaceae bacterium (assembly GCA_036005825.1). Lineage (GTDB taxonomy): Bacteria > Bacteroidota > Bacteroidia > Chitinophagales > Chitinophagaceae > VBAS01. Next base: position 712 of record DASYQG010000201.1, read on the forward strand.
TGGGTGCTTTTATGAATGTGCGGATCAATGCGGCTGGTTATGATGATAAAATATTTGTAGCGGAAGTGCTTGCAGAAGGAAAGCGGATCGAGGATTGGACAAAGAAACTGGAGGCGGAGATATTGGATATTGTGAATAGTAAGATCGGGGTATAGGGTTTCCGCAAAGACGCTAAGGGAAAACAAAAGGCGCAAAGATGTCTGCTCTTCGTACTGTCTTTACATCTCGATAGTTTAAATAACCAATAATTTCTTTACCTTAACGATTCAAATAAACCAAAATCATTTTTTATGAAGAAGTTATTTTTTATCCTGACGATTGCTTCAGTAAGCAGTCTTATTTCATGCAACTCTGATTCCGGTGGCATGTCAGCCACTGCAAAAAAGAACAAAGAAGTAAATGAGGCGATCACGAAGGCTTATGAGTCTGGTGATTTCAGCAAAATGGGGGATTATATTGCAGCTGATGCAGTAGATCATGCCAGTGAGACTGGCGGCGATATAAAAGGCCTCGATAATATTGTGGCAGAAATGAAAAAGTATCATGATCAAATGCCAGACATGAAATCGGAAACATTCAGGACAATGGCAGATGATGAATATGTGATGACCTGGTCTAAAACTTCCGGCACTGCAAAAACGGATGGCATGGGCATGAAGGCAGGTCAGACAATGAGTATGACCAGTGTTGATGTAGCAAAATTCAAAGATGGTAAGGCCGTGGAGCATTGGATATTTATGGACCCTGGCGAGATGATGAAAATGATGATGCCACAGAATCAAATGCCAATGACCAATCCTACTTCAACGGATGCAGCGGCAACCAGTACGGATAAAAAAGCAAATTAATTTGTCTTTAAAAAAATATAGTAGGCCGGCTGCTGATGCAGCCGGTTTTTTATTTGGATCAATGATTTTTCAACCGGTGAGCTTTGTGGTCTAAAATAATTAGCTTTAGGAGATAAAAAATATTTCCTTATGAACCAACCGGGAACAAGCGAAGTAAAGGAGAGCAAAAAACAAATCTCAATGCTTCATTTAAAAATTTATAATAAGCAGGATGTTTTGTCGCTGACAAGGATCCGACGCTTTGAAACAAAGCTTGGTGAAAGATTACAAGTTATCCAGGATACAAGTGATATTGCAGGGTCATTAAAAACATCCAATGCGAAATATGTTTTGTTTGGAGTACCTGAAGATCTTGGCGCAAAAGGAAATTATGGTATCGGTGGTACAGACACCTTGTGGATACCATTCCTGCAATCCTTCTTAAATATTCAGAGCAATGATTTTTTTGATGGAGTAGAAGTGTTGCTGCTTGGTCATTTTGATTTTGGTGATATACAATACCTGATCGATACGACTGCAAGAACTAATGATGAAAAAATAGAAGCTTATCGTCATGCGGTGAATAAGGTGGATGATGAAGTAGAGCAACTGGCAAAAATAATTACAGAAGCAAAAAAGATCCCGATCGTTGTTGGTGGCGGACATAATAATACTTATCCTTTGATAAAAGGTACAGCGAAAGGGTGGCATAAAGCAGGTGTGATCCCATTGGCACAGATCAATTGTATTAACCTGGATGCACATGCTGATTACCGTCCAATGGAAGGAAGACATAGCGGCAATTCATTTCGTTATGCAGAAGAAGATGGTTATTTACAGAAGTATTGCGTTGTTGGTCTGCATGAAAATTATTTACCACAGAATGTCTGGATCGATATTGTGAACAATCCTTTTATTGATATTCTTACTTACGAAGACATATTTGTCCATGAGAAAAGAAACTTCATACAGGCGGTTGCTCATGCTACAGATTTTACGGAAGACACACTAACGGGCATAGATCTTGATATTGACTGCATCGAACATACACTCAGCAGCGCTATGACGCCGGTTGGTATTTTACCAAATCATGCACGGCAATATGTTTCATTTGCAGCTGCTCAAAGCAAACCTGCTTATCTGCATATATGCGAAGGCGCCACAAGATTATCTGATGGAAGGACAGATGCTACCAGTGGAAAATTGGTAAGTTATCTGGTGAGTGATTTTGTGAAAGGAATGACCCCCAACCCTTAAAAGGGAAAAGAATGCGACTCCGTAGGAATCAAATATTGGTAGAACTGGCAGTGATAATCACAACGACCCCGATAGGGGTCGAACTATTTTACAAATAATATTGCACTCCTACGGAGTGCTGTGATGAAATTGTATTTTTAACTATAAATATTTTATCTCTACGGGATAAAAACAAATTGCGTGGCCATAATACTGCCTTAGAAATGTAATTTAGGATAGAGAAGCAATTTGAGCCAAACCTTATTGTATGAAAAAGCTATTTCTTTTTTCATCAATTACATTTTTATCTTCGCTAATTTTTGCTCAGACAAAAGACCTGCCTGATTGCAAGACCATCAAAAAGGAATTAGCCGAAATAAATAATTCATTTGATAATATAATTGAAAAGTTCAAATCAAAGGAAGATAAGGTCTCCCTTGTTAAAACTTATTTTTCTGAATTCAGCATTTGCAATGAGAAAGGAAAGATCAAAGACTATGGAAGAAACATAGAGTTCATATTTTATTTTACAGATGCTTATTATAAAGGCGGCCGTGTTGAATTCAGGGATTTTTACAAAAGAATATTTAAAAAATTAAAAGACGTGTTTGACAGCACTCATGTTTATAAAGTATCTAAAGAGCAGTCTGGTAAATCCAGTTATTTTTATGAGAAGGATAAGGAAATGACATCTTCAAAAAGAAATATCAAATTGTCACTTTCTTATAAAGATCCTGTTGATGAAACAACAGCCTATTCAGTTTCACTCATTTTTGAATATTATCCCAGGCGTTAAAATTATTTTATAAAAAAGCCCCGCCTCGGCGGGGCTTTCAATTTTTTTATCCCGGAATTTTTAATTTCCAACCCGGCTCGATATGATCAGGATCTTTGATCCTGTCTTTATTGGCTTCATATATATCCTTCCATCTTACGCCCAGCTGTTTACCGATCTTTGAAAGACTGTCTCCCTTTACGACTGTATATTCTTTAGTTCCTCCATTGCTTCTTGCAACGGTAATATTCATCACCATATCAGCTGCACGATAATCGGGATCGATCCTTCCATAGATGTCCCACAATTTTTGTTTTACATCTTCTGATGGAGCTACTCCATCAATGTAAAGAACGTTGCCCTGTTCCCTCACCTGGAGGTTGGTAACGCCGGCTGCATTGGCCGCATTCACCACTTCACTGTATTTATCTTTTAATGCCATAATAGCCTCCTTTATTTTATGGTTAATTTGTTTTCAATTTTCTTTGGCTTTAATGTATTCAGAGACTTCATTAATTTTTGAAGATCGGCTCTTTTAATTTCGCCGGTAAGTGTAACAACACCATCCTGGATAGTGGCTGCTACACCAGGATAGTCTTTGATGGTTGCATCAACACTTGCTTTTAATGGATCGTCGGCCGTAATCACGACTGGCGCCGCGGGTGGAGGAGCTACAGTTAAATTATTCGTTACAGATTTTACACCATTGATTCCCCTCGCCGCTGTTTCTGCTGATGCTTTCGCTGCATCGTCCTTTACTTCACCAGAAAGTGTGACTACACCATCTTTCACACTTGTTGAAACTCCGGAAAGACTGGCGTTTGCGGCAATTGCATTGTCAACAGATGTTTTAACATCAGCATCCGAGGTTTTTCCTTTGCAGGACATTAAAGAGGCCATAAAAAGGAAGGCTATTAATGGAATTGCAAACACCGGGTTGATCTTTTTGTTCATAGTAAAATATTTTAAGGTGAAAAAAACTCTGGTGCTAAAGAGGTGAGGCTTGTGGAAGTTTTCAGGGGAAATATTTTTTTCAATAGAAAAATAATTTACCACTTAAACCGTGCCACTTATTACGGGGAGTAACAAATGATAAAAAATATTTTATCAGTAAACCGGTGAAGTGATCTTTATATCTGCTTTTGCAAATGCAGCTTTATATCTTGCCATTGCTTTCGAAGCTTCTGCTGTTTTCTTTTGCAACAGTAATGACTTATATAATCCATAAAGTGCCCATCCGTTTTCGTTATTGTTCTTTAGGTCTCCGGTAAAAGCGACTTCTGCGTTAAATCCATCTTTATCGGCCAGGAAAGCATTGCCCCAATAATGTTTTGGATTAAGGATCCAATCCCGGGGTTCATTATAAACCATCCATTGATCAAATTGAACGGCTTCTCCATAGTGGTATATGGCATCATTAATTTTTCCTTCTTTCAATGCAATGGTTCCTTCTAAAAGATTTAATGCTATAAAAGCTCCGTCAATTGCCGGCGAAAAAGGTGTAAAGGGTATCGTAAGAGTTGTATCTAAAGATAGTCTTTCAATTTCCTGCAGTTCATGTTTTGCGTCGGCAATCTTTGATTGATTTGCTAATGCCATGCCTCTTCCAAAATGATAAAGAATATTCGCATAAACCTGTGAAGCATCCGGTTGTGCTTCTTGTAATAGTTTATCCCATTGTCCAAATCTTATATTCACAAGCACTGGTGTCATATAAATATATTGTACATAACTGCCCATCGGCACAGGTAAAGAAAGATAATCTGAAGGAATACTTTTTCTTGTTTCAATAGCTGCAGCTTCTGAAATTCTATAATTACCTGCCAGCATTGCGTTATTGGTTTTCATGTGCAGGTTGTGAATCCTATAAAGAAAATCTGCTCCAGTAACCGGGGCATATAACTGAACCGACTTATTGTAACTCTTAAGAGCATTAATATTTACATCAATTCCTTTTTGATACATGCCAGTACGCAAATAAATATGTGAAGGCATATGAACGACATGTGAAAGACCGGGGACTAATTTACCCAAACGTTCTGCACTTGGTAATGCTTTTGCCGCATAAGGCGATGCCTCCATCACATGAATGTAATAATGGTTAGCTCCGGGATGATTGGGCGTTTTTGCCAATACGTTTTCCAAAACTTCTCTTATCAATGGTGTCCATGGTCTTGGTGTACCATCTGTATTCCATAGATCCCACGGATGCTGCAGCATCATGGCATCCGCATACAAGGTAGCCACATCTGCATCATTAGGATATTTTTCATAAGCTTCTTTCATTTTTTCAACATATAGCTGGTTCAGCATTTCTCTAGTTTGCGACGAATCATAT
>DASYQG010000202.1:0-18643 GCA_036005825.1 Chitinophagaceae bacterium
CCACTGCATCCAATGTCTCCCTTGATGAAAATAGCCTGGATAAAAAATAATGATAAAGAAAGGTTCAGACAAACAAGTAAATTTTTGTCGATCAAAAGTTATATCATTAAACAGCTTACTGATGAATACATCATCGATTACAGTATTGCGTCTGCAACCGGCTTGTTGAATATTCATAAAATAAAATGGGATGCTGATGCTTTAAAATTTGCAGGCATCAGTGATGCATTGTTACCCGATCTTGTTCCTGTATTCACTCCTTTGGGTAAATTAAAAAAAGCATACCAGAGTTCACTGGGTCTTCCTGCTGATACAAAAATAATTGTCGGTTCAAGTGATGGTTGTATGGCAATATTGGGTGATGGCGTAAAAGGAGAAGGCAAGGCAACAATAACTATTGAAGATAGTGGCGCCGTAAGAGTGATGGGTGATAAAGTTTTAAAAGATGATAAGCAACGCTTTTTTAATTACCTGCTTACTGAGGATCGTTATGTTTCCGGCGGACCAACAAATAATGGCGGGGTAATTTTTGAATGGTTCTCAAAACAATTCGGTGATTTTAAAAACCCTTTCGATATTGACCACAGTATGCAGGAATTGATCGCAGAAGCATCAAAAGTTCCGGCAGGTTCGGAAGGCTTATTGTTCCTCCCCTATTTGTTAGGAGAAAGAGCACCAATATGGAATGCCAACGCAAAAGGAGTTTTCTTCGGTTTGAATATAAAACATGAACGAAAACATTTTATAAGAGCAACTATTGAAGGGATACTTTATGAGATATACAGTATTGGAAAAACTTTAGAGGAACACCGTGGCATCAAACGACTTTCAATCAATGGAAGTTTTGCCAATATTCCTTTCTGTACGCAGATGATCGCTGACATTTTTAATAAGCCTGTACAACTAAGGCAAAATTTTCACAGCGTCAGTTATGGTGCTTTCCTTGTTGCGGCAACAGAAATGGGTATTTATAAAAATTTAGACGAAGCTGCAAAAACAGTTGTATTACCCGATGAATATTTACCCGAAAAACAAAACCACAATATTTATATGAAATACTTTAAAATCTTTGAACGCTTAAGCACCAAGCTGGCGCCCGAGTTTGAAGAGATCGCTAACCTTCAATAAATATTAAATCAATTTTCAAATAATAAACTACGCTATATGAAAAAAAGAATATCACAAATGGTCGTCCTGTTGTACTTCTCATTAACAATAACAGCACAACAGGTAACACTTACTCCCGATCAGATAAAAGGATTAACTCCCGAATGGAAAGGCGAACGTTTCCCTGACGGAAGACCGAAAGTGTCTGACAAGATGCTGGAAAGATTAAAGAAAGTTCATTTAGAAGAAGCATGGGGAGTGCTTCGAAATAAAGGATATCAAAATCAATTTGAAGGTGATTGGATGATCCAATTTCCTGATTCTGTAATGACGGGAAGAGTTGTGACTGCTCAATACATGCCATTACGCCCTGATGTTGATAAGATCGTAAAAGAGATCGGTAAGAATGAGAAACGGATAGGTGCACCGAATTCATGGCCCATTGATGTATTGAAAGATGGCGATGTGTATGTAGCGGATAGCTATGGAAAAATGGCTGATGGTACATTGATCGGCGATAATCTTGGTAATGCTATTTATGCTAAGTCACACCGGGGAGTGATTTTTTATGGCTCGGTGAGAGATGTGGAAGGTTTGGATGAGATCAAAGGTTTTAATTCATGGACGAAAGGCAATGATCCTTCTTATATACAACAAATGATGCTTGCAGGTATCAATGTTCCTATTCGTATTGGACGAGCAACTGTTTTGCCCGGCGATGCAGTACTTGCAAAAAAATACGGAATAGTTTTTATTCCTGCGCATCTTTTAGATACAGTTGTATTGAATGCTGAATTCATTGCGCTGAGAGATCAATTCGGCCATCAGCGTTTGCGTGAAGGAAAATATACCCCCGGGCAAATAGATACACAGTGGACAGATGAGATCAAAAAAGATTTTTTGCAATGGATAAAAGATAATCCTGATAAACTGCCGATGACCAGGGAGGAATTAGACAAGTTCATGAAAGACCGTAACTGGTAAACTGGTCGCTGGATGCCAGTATCTAGCATCCAACAACACAATAATTAACAACTTAAAATTATACAGCTATGACACCCTCAGAAAAATATTTAAACAAACTTGGTTTAAAAGATCAGGACTCAATTGAGTTATCTGGTGTAACCATTAAGAAAGAAGAAAATGAAAATAGTCGTCGTTCATTTTTTAAAAGATCAGCAATGGGCGGCATTGCTTTAGGCGGTGCATTTATGTTTTCACCAATTGAAGACCTGGTTGCACAAAGTACTCAGAAAGTAAGCCGTTACGGAGCACCGTCAGATTTAAAAATAACAGATCTGCGTTATGCTACTACAACGGTACTTGGTCGTACATCCATAATCCGCATTGATACCAACCAAGGCATTTATGGTTTGGGTGAAGTAAGAGATGGTGCCGATGAACGTTATGCTTTAATGCTGAAGAGCCGCCTGCTGGGACAAAATCCATGCAACGTAGAACAGATTTTCAAATCAATAAAACAATTCGGTGGGCAAAGCCGGCAAGCTGGCGGTGTATGCGGTGTTGAAATGGCGCTATGGGATATATGTGGTAAAGCTTATAATGTACCCTGCTGGCAATTATTAGGAGGCAGGTATCGTGATAAAATAAGATTGTATGCAGATACACCAGAAGCAGGATCACCGGAAGAACAAAAAAAATTAATGAACTACCGGATCAATGACCAGGGATATACATGGTTGAAGATGGATCTTGGAATCGGTGAATTAAAAAATATTCCCGGAGCATTAGTAAATGATAAGTTTTGGCAAAATGCACAGGGGGATTTAGCACAATGGGGTGATCAGAGTAATTATATGTCTTATGGAAATACGCTTCATCCTTTTACGCAAATTCAAATTACTGATAAAGGACTTGATGAACTTGCAAAACTCGTAGACACAGTAAGAGGTATGTTAGGATATGACATTCCACTTGCCACTGATCATTATGGACATTTTGATTTTAATAATGGAATACGACTTGGCAAAGCTGTTGAAAAATACAGGCTGGCATGGCTGGAAGATATTGTTTCATGGGAATATACCGATCAATGGAAAATGATGTCCGATGCTTTAGAAACTCCTTGCCTTACCGGAGAAGATATTTACCTCTTGAAAAATTTTAAACCTCTTATTGATATTCATGCTGTAGATATTGTTCATCCGGATTTAGCTTCATCCGGTGGTTTACTGGAAACAAAAAGAATTGGTGACTATGCAGAAGAACATGGTGTAGCAATGGCGATGCACCAGGCAGGAACCCCGGTTTCTTTTATGGCCAATGTGCATTGTGCAGCAGCTACCCAAAACTTTTTAGCATTAGAACATCACTCAATTGACTTGCCATGGTGGGAAAATTTAGTAAAAACTACTGATGGAAGAAAATTGATCACTAAGGGTTTCGCCAATCTTCCTTTATCAGCACCTGGCCTTGGCATTGAACTGAATGATGAAGTAGTCAAACAACATCTTCATCCTTCAGATAAAACTTATTTTGAACCAACACCGCAATGGAATGATAAACGTTCGCATGATAGGATATTTAGTTAATCAAACATTCAATTAGTTTATGGCTTCTTCAAAAAATATTTCCCGGCTTTTTTACAGCCTTGCAGCGATCTGTATTTTATTGTTCGCATTTTTTTCATTGAAAGAAATGCATACTGTAAGCGGATGGCTGTTGATGGCATTTTTCTACAGTATTGCTTTTGCATTCAGGGGAAGCAGGACATTAAAAGGCCTTTCTTACACTATGATGATACTTGGAGCAGTTAGCATTGCCATGTATCATCCGCAATATTTTAAAATGATCGGCGATTACAAATTATCTGCATTGATCATTCCTTTACTCCAGATCATCATGTTCGGTATGGGTACCGAATTAAGTTTAAAAGATTTTGCCAACGTAATAAGAATGCCAAGAGGAATAATTATTGGTGTTGTAGGGCACTATGTTATTATGCCGCTTGTTGGATTTGGTATCGCCAATCTTTTTAACTTTCCAAACGAGATTGCCGCAGGAATTATTCTCGTTGGTTGTTGCCCAAGTGGTCTTGCCTCCAATGTAATGTCCTATCTCGCAAGAGCAAATCTTGCCTTATCAGTCTCTGTAACCACGATATCGACAATTCTTGCTCCTTTTCTTACTCCATTATTAATGCGATGGTTGGGAGGAAGTTTTGTTGAGATCAATTTCTGGAGTATGGTTTGGGACATCACTAAGATCGTTATACTTCCTGTTACGGCTGGCCTCGCTTTTCATTATCTCGTTCACGGAAAATTCAAATGGCTTGATAAAGCCATGCCACTTCTTTCAATGGGTGGCATTGCCTTTATAATAACCATAATCACTGCTGCAGGAAGAGACAATCTTTTAAAGGTTGGCGCATTATTGATCGTGGCAACTCTTATACACAATCTTGCCGGTTACTTTTTTGGCTACTGGTCAGCAAGGATTTTAAAATTCACTGAAAAAGATTCAAGAACGATCGCATTGGAAGTTGGAATGCAAAATGCAGGTCTTGCATCTGGTCTCGCTTTATCAATGGGAAAATTGGCTACGGCAGGATTGGCTCCTGCCATATTCGGCCCTGTAATGAATGTTACAGGCTCAACATTGGCAAGCTGGTGGCATAACCGTATACCCAAAGAAGATATTGAAGAAGAAAAAAAGAAATCAAAAATTGAAATACAAATTTCGTAATCATAAATCTTTATACCATGTCAAGAGTAAAGTTCATAATGATTTTATTAATAGCCATTGCGTCTTTTAAGCAATTGCGTAGTCAGCAGGTACAGATAACAAAAGAGCAATTGATCGCATTAACTCCTTTTTGGAAAGGAGAACGTTTTGCTGATGGCCGCCCAAAAGTTCCGGATGATATTCTCAAACGAATGAAATCCGTAAGCGTGGAAGAAGCATGGGCCGTAATGAAAAATGCTGGTTATGGTTACCAGGTTGCCGAAGGATGGCAGGTAATAAATCCCGATAGTGTATTAGTAGGCAGAGCAGTGACGGCAACATTTATGCCCGGTCGTCCTGATGTTTGGAAAGCCATTGATTCTGCAGGAAAGAAAGAAGGAAGAAGAGCACAGAATGTATGGGCAGTTGAATTATTAGTAAAAGGTGATGTGTATGTTGCCGATCAATTCGGAGCTCACCGAAATGGACCAACCATTGGAGATAATGTTGGCAATGCAATTTATGCAAGAAGCGGGAACGGTATTGTTTATGATGGCGCATTAAGAGATGTTGAGGGATTAAAGGAGATCGGAGGGTTTACTTCTTTTTATACCAGTTACGATCCCTCCTATCATAATCCGCAAGTAGATAATGACGGAAGAAGAGGAGATCTAACGACCATGATAGTCGGTATTAATCAACCTACAAGAATTCGTACGGTAACTGTTATGGCCGGTGATGTTGTATTGGGTAAACTCGGTGTCGTGGTTTTTATTCCACCTCATTTAGCCGAACAAGTTGTAACTACTTCCGAAATCGTCCGGCTTCGCGATATGTTTGGACACCAGCGATTGAGAGAAGGAAAATATACAGCAGGACAAATTGATTCAAGATGGTCAGATGAGATCGAAAAAGATTTTTCTAAATGGCTGAACGATCATATTAATGAACTGCCGGTTCCAAAAGAACAAATTCAAAAATATTTGAAGGACCGTACATGGTAACGAATTTAATAATCAACAATTAAAAATTAGTAATGATAAATTCAACATCACGCAGAAAGTTCTTAAGCAAAGCTGCAATAGCTGCAGCAATGACTCCTTTCGCATCATTATCAACTTTTGGCCAGGGATATGAAGAGGCAATTGATAAAACACCAAAGCGATCTGCTCCTGCCGATCTAAAGATAACTGAGGTGAAATGCGGCTATATACGGGGAAGTGTTATGGTAAAAATTTATACCAACCAGGATATTTGGGGATGTGGTGAAGGTGTAGATGCAATACCAGGCACTTATCATTTAGTAAAAAATTTTGGCGCCAGGCTCAAAGGAAAAAATCCCTTGAACGTTCATCGTCTTTTTGAAGATATACGCCGCTCAGGTTTTTTCCAGGGAGCACAATCGGGAATGTATGTGGCCGTTCTTTCGGCAATTGAAACAGCGTTATGGGATATCGCTGGCAAAGCATTGAATTTACCTGTTTACCAATTACTCGGCGGAAAGTTTCGTGATAAAGTAAGAGTGTATTGCGATACAGCTTTGTATCAAAGAAATTTACCAGTGCCCAAGGATTTTTCGGACGCTGCATTGAAGGCAAAGAGCATGGGGTTTAATGCAATGAAGTTTGATCTTGACCAGGCCAATGATCCAAATAAATATGATGCATATAACTGGACAGCAAGTCCAGCTGAGTTGCAAAGAATGTATGATCAAATTGCTGCAGCCCGTGAAGCGGTTGGCCCGAAAATAGATATATTGGTTGATATGCATGGAAGATATGATGCTGTAACCGGCCAAGCAGTAGCTAAACTGTTGGAACCTCTGAAACTCCTTTGGCTTGAAGAACCAATACCGGCAGAAAATGTAGAAGCCTATAAATTAATTACCGAATCAACAAGTACACCAATCGCAGCTGGAGAAAATCATTATCTCGCATATGGCTTCAGAAGAATGCTTGAGATCGGCGCCGTTGATATAGTGATGCCCGATCTACAGAAAACCGGTGGCTTAGGTGAAGGACAACGCATTGCTAATCTTGCTAATTTATATTATACCCCGTTTGCTCCCCATATGGTTGCATCTTTTCTCGGCGCTATGGCATCTGCGCATGTGTGTGCGTCTGTTCCAAACTTTTTAATTTTAGAATGGCAATCTTATTTTCATACTGATCCCATGTTCAAGGATATTATTAAATATGATGGTGAATGGGTAAAAGATAGCTTTATCACTCTTTCTGAAAAACCAGGCATTGGTGTCGAAATAAATGAGGAAGGAATAAAAAAATATGCAATACCGGGAATTCCCTTTTTTGAATAAACAGATCATAAATAAATAAGAAAAATTATGAACTCACGTCGCAAGTTTTTGCAAAATATAACTGCTTCAGTTATTGCAATACCTTTCTTATCAAAGAATGAATATTTAGAAAGCTTTAAAAATATAAATGAAAAGAAATATGAGGGGCCTGTTTTGCGTGTTGCCATTATGGGCCTTGGCAGTTACGGAACTCGTGTAGCGGATGCAATGAAGGATTGCACAAAAGCAAAATTGGTGGGTGTAATCAGCGGCACTCCGTCTAAGATACCGACATGGCAGACCAAATATGGTATTCCTGAAAAGAATTGCTACAACTATGAGAACTATGATAACATAAAAAACAACCCGGATATTGATGCTGTTTATATTATTACACCAAACGCATTGCATAAAGATGCAGCGATAAGAGTAGCCAAAGCCGGCAAGCATGTTATTTGTGAAAAGCCAATGTCGATCAATGCAAAAGACGGTGAAGAGATGGTGGCTGCTTGTAAAAAAGCAAATGTCAAATTGCTGGTGGGTTATCGCATGCACTTTGAACCAAAGACGCTTGAAATAATCCGCATGAGAAAAGACGGAGAGTTTGGAAAAGTTTTATTCTTCCAGGGGTTATCAGGTTTTCGCATTGGCGATCCTACACAATGGCGATTAAAAAAAGAATTGGCTGGTGGAGGCGCCATGATGGACATTGGAATTTATTCCATCAATGGCGCAAGATATATGGTAGGTGAAGAACCGATCTGGGTAACTGCACAGGAAACAAAAACAGATAAAGAAAAATTTAAAGAAGGTGTTGATGAAACGATTCAATTTCAATTGGGTTTTCCAGGCGGAGGGATAGCCTCCTGTTTATCTACTTATAATATGAACAATCTTGACCGTTTTTTCTTAAATGCTGAAAAAGGATTTGCAGAAATGTTGCCATCTACTGGATACGGTCCTATAAAAGGAAGAACAAATAAAGGCGAATTGGATTATCCGCATGTAACGCATCAAACAGTACAGATGGATAGAATGTCGGAAATTATTTTAGAAGGTAAACAACCGGTAGTGCCTGTTGATGGTGAAGAAGGATTAAAAGATCTGAAAATCATTGATGCAATTTATGCGGCAATTAAAAGTGGCAAAAAAGTTAGCCTGTCACTGTAAGATCAGGATCAATTAAAATGATACGTACTATTTACCTTCTTGCAATTATTTTTTTAGCAGCCTGCAGCCATAAAATTGTAGCTGAAAGAACAACCAATTTTCCAAAACGAATTGAACCGATGTCTAATAACATAAAAAAAGAAAATGTTTGGGTATTTATAATGGCGGGACAATCGAATATGGCCGGTCGTGGTATTGTTGAACCTGAAGACACGATTTCCGACAAAAGAATTTTATCAATCAATAAGGATGGACAAATTATAATCGCAAAAGAACCATTGCATTTTTATGAACCCGAAAGAGCAGGTCTTGACTGCGGGCTTTCATTTGCAAAAACACTTATCACAAAAATTCCTGACAACATTTCAATATTAATTATTCCAACTGCTGTCGGCGGCAGTTCGATAAGACAATGGTTAGATGATTCACTTTATCGGAATGTAAAACTGTTCTCAAACTTTATAGAAAAAGTTGAACTTGCCAAACAAAATGGGATCATTAAAGGAATTCTGTGGCACCAGGGAGAAAGTGATGCCAATGAAAAGGATATTCCTCTTTACAAACAAAGACTTGGTTTATTGTTTTCAAAATTCAGAACAGCAGCTGGGAACAATGCATTACCTGTTTTACTTGGAGAGCTTGGTTCATTTTCAGAAAACCCGGCAAATTTCAATTCGATAAATAAAGCAATACATGAATATGCGGCAGGGGATAAAAAAAGCACTGTGATCTCAACAAAAGACTTAAAAGACAAGGGTGATCATTTGCATTTTAATTCAAAAGGGCAAAGAATAATGGGAAAAAGGTTTGTGAAAGCATATCTGAAAATGTTTTAAAAAGTTATTGCTATCTTTTAAACTTATTAAATATCATTTTATGGCAACAGGAAAGAAGATACTGATCATCACAGGTGATGCCGGTGAGAGTTTTGAAATTCTTTATGCATCGCACCGCTTAAGAGAGGAAGGCTATATCCCGGTAATTGCCGCACCTTCTGTAAAAAGAATGAACCTGGTGATGCATGATTTCGAACCGGGATGGGATACTTTTGTAGAAAGAATGGGCTATATCATTGAATCAGACATTTCGTTTGATGAAGTGGATCCTGCAGAATATACAGCCGTCTTAATGCCGGGAGGCCGGGCGCCGGAGTACCTGCGAAATGATGCAAGAGTAATAGAGATCGTCAAGGAATTTCATAAGAGCAATAAATACATTTTTGCTATTTGTCATGGTGTACAGATTTTAGTAACTGCCGGATTGGTTGATCAAAAAAATATTGCCTGCTATGAACATGTAAAATTTGAAGTAGAGGCATGCGGAGGGCATTATATAACACCAGATGAAGCAGTAAAAGATGGAAAAATTGTTACTGGCAAAACCTGGCAGTCGCATCCGGAATTTTACAAAATAGTTTTTAGCTGTTTGAGAGAAGCTACTGAAAATGTAACTAAAGTTGCTGGAGCATTTTCTTAAATGATCCTTTTATTGCACTGCTTTATCCATCACCCGCATGGTTACGAATGCATCTTCCAATGTGCAAGGATTAGCACCTTCTCCACGAAAAAACTTTACTACATTATTTATATGTGGCTGTTGAATATTTACCGGGTATTCCAATTCGAGTATTTCAGTGCCAGCTCCCGTAATTAATTCTATTGTACTTACACGGAAAAAACTAAAACGAATGCTTCCCTTATCACCAATGATCTCGCATGAATCAGTAGTAGCAGTTTCTGCTACATTAAAATCCCATACGCCGCTAAAATAAATATCGTTGGCAAATGCCAGCTGAACCATTGTCAGATCAGGGGCATTGTAAAGCTTTCCCTGGTTGGCAGTCTGAACAAATACTTGTTGCGGTATTCCAAATATCCAATACATAATATCCAACTGATGAGGTGACAGATCATGAAATAAACCACCACCGGATATTTCTGGATTAATGCGCCAGTTATCATCTGTTTGAGTGATGATCTTACTTACCGGTGGCTGTAATGTTCTTAGCAAGATCAATTTCACTTTTCCTATTGTACAATCATTCACTAATTGTTTTATTTTATTAAACAATGGCAACCCTCTCCTGTAATGAGCAACACTTGCTTTGACCTCATATTGTCTTTCCATTGCCATCATCCTTTCTACCGATGCAGAATTTATTGTAACCGGCTTTTCAACATATACAGGTTTGCCTGCTTTCAAAGCCATTTCTAAATATGATTCATGTGAAGAAGGCGGCGTGGCAATATAGATCGCATTTACCTCTAGATCATTTGTCAGTTCAGCAGCATCAGTATAATATTTAGGAACTCCATGTCGATGAGCAAAATCTTTTACTTTATCGAGGTTACGGCGCATTACGGCAACCAATTTCGAGTTGGCAACTTTATTGAATGCAGGACCGCTTTTTACTTCACACACATCCCCACAACCAATGATGCCCCAATTGACTGTTCCGCTGATATTCTTCATGAAAGTTTATAACAATATAATTATCGATACCACCCGGAGTCTTTTATCACTTTGCTTAAATATACCTGTTAATAATATTCTCCATGTATTCCTGTTTGCCGCTTTTTGTCAACGGTTCGCCATTTGCAATTGCATAGGTTCTCAGATCTTCCAATGATAGTTTTCCTTCTTCAAATTCTTTGCCCTGTGCTTTATCAAATGATGCATATCGATTTTTCCTGACTTTTTTATAATCAGATCTATTTAAAATATTATCTGCAATGATCAATGCTCTTGCAAAAGCATCCATCCCGCCGATATGTGCATGAAACAGATCTTCGGGGTCAGTTGAGTTCCTACGGATCTTTGCATCGAAATTTATTCCACCCCCGGCAAATCCACCAGCTTCAAGAATTACAAGCATAGCTTCAGTAAGTTCATTAATGTTATTTGGAAACTGATCCGTATCCCAGCCATTTTGATAATCTCCACGGTTGGCATCCATGCTTCCAAGCAGACCTGCATCTGCCGCTACCTGCAATTCATGAGTGAA
Source organism: Chitinophagaceae bacterium (assembly GCA_036005825.1). GTDB lineage: Bacteria > Bacteroidota > Bacteroidia > Chitinophagales > Chitinophagaceae > VBAS01. The sequence goes on from DASYQG010000202.1 coordinate 11,262, forward strand.
AGTATGACCCGCAAGCGTTGCATGATTCACTTCAACGTTTAATTTAAAATCATTTAACAGATCATATTGTCTTAAAAATCCTATTACAGTTTCACAATCATAATCGTATTGATGTTTACTTGGCTCGCAGGGTTTTGGTTCAATAAAAAATGTTCCTTTGAACCCATTGCTTCTCGCATAATCTTTCGCTTTATGAAGAAACATGGCGAAATGTTCTTTCTCTCTTTTCATATCTGTATTCAGCAAACTCATGTATCCTTCTCTTCCACCCCAGAATACATAGTTCTCGCCACCTAATGCAATCGTTGCATCTAATGCAGCTTTCACTTGTGCTGCAGCATGGGCCAATACATGAAAATCAGGATTGGTTGCCGCACCATTCATATATCGGCGGTTGGAAAATAAATTGGCTGTGCCCCAAAGAAGTTTCACGCCACTTGCTGCTTGCTTCTCACTTAAATAATCTGTGATTGCTTTTAATCGTTTGTCATTCTCTTTTATATCATTTGTATAATCAACAGCATCCAGGTCATGAAAACAATAGTAAGGGAGACCTAGTTTGGTAATAAATTCAAATGCTGCATCTGCTTTATCTTTTGCTCTTTCAACTGCATCTGTCTTTTCATTCCATGGAAATAAATGGGTAGGCTCACCAAATGGATCGGCGCCGCTGCCACAGAAGCTATGCCAGTACGCACAGGCAAACCGAAGCTGATCCTTCATGGGCTTACCTGCCACTATTTTATTTTCATCATACCAATGATATGCAAGAGGATTGTCAGACTGCGTTCCTTCGTAATTTATTTTTCCAACTCCGGGAAAAAATTCTTTCTTACCTGTAAGAACTTTCATAAGCAAACATGTTTAATTATAAAGTGTCAATATACCAGTTTTAATAAATAACGGGTGTAAGTATGTGTAATAAAAGTAGGCAATCATGGCCAAATTATTTTTATCTTTCTCCCTAATAAAAACTTAGCTCATGGCACCATCGTCCAAACCTTCTTCATTTTTGATATTCCCATGGGGACTTTTATCAATTGTATTAGTACTGGCGCTTAATCTTGCACTCGACGATGCATGGTTTAATAAGAACTGGAGCTGGATCGCACTGGTGTTGATCATTCCCGCCGCCATCCTTGAGAACTTTAAAGTTGGTTACTCAACCATGCGGATAATGTTTTTAAAAGTCTTATTCTCACTTCTATCATTTTTAGTTGCAGGTATGGCAATTGGCTCTGCCCTTACAGGATATCACATTGAAAAATTCCAGGAAATCTCCGGGGTGAAAACAGTTAGGTTGCCATGGTATGTAATCCTTGCCTTAGGTATATTGTTGCTAATACAAGTAGCGCAGTTATTCAGCATGCTGAAAGCGGTGAAGAGAGAGTTTATGCAATTGGATCCTGACCAGTGATCATATCTGTTTAAGAGCAGCTTTTAAGAAAGGCCATGTAGGTAACGAAGAAATTATTTTCAATTCATCTATTAAAATAGTTTCATTATCCAAAAACCTCAGCACATCCTGGGGTTTGTTTCTTTGAAATAAGCTGGTGAATATTTTCTTTCCCTGCAATTTGTTGTGGTATAAAATATCCAACAGTGTGTTGTCATAAAATCTGAATCTCTTAGGCGGATCAAGTATTGTATATAATGTATTTCCGTTTGCAAGGCAATCTGCAATTTGATGTGATTGCTTTTGTATAAATTGAAAAGTGTAGCCACTTGAAGCTTTTGTTTGGCCACCTGCGGTTCCAATATTAAACACTCCATTATTCTGAAATTCAAATTTTCTATTTGTCATAGGGATAACACCAAACTCTGTATCTGAAACAATATAGTTCTTTAGTTTCAAAATTTCGGCCAGGTATTTTTTTAATTCAACATCATATTGCTGTTGTTGCAAAAGAGTTTTTGAAAACAAAGTATATTCAACAAGTGCCTTTGTTTCACTAAAAGGAAGTACATAAGTGAAAGTTGTACCGTGATCCTGGTGTACCCTAAAATCCATTATCGAAGCAATTCCAGGATCAAAAACCGGTTTAGCAGATTCTACTATCCATCCTTTAAAATGTTGAAGTAATTTTATTTCTCCTGCTTGTTTATTTTCCAGGTTAGCAATGGAATTAAAAACAGTTGCATTGTCAAGATGGATGGTTTTATCATCAACATTAATAGTGACTCCGTCTTTATGTAAATAACCTGCGCTAAGGCTTCCATTCAAAATTTCAATTCCCGGATGCTTTTTGATCTCCTCAAAACAGTAATTGTAAAAATCAATTCCTCTTATCATTTTATACTGATACGGGCTAATATTCGTTGTTGCAGAAAAGTCATCACTTAAAAAGGAGATCGTATCCCATTTTTTATATACTATTTCTTCAAAAAAACCGGGTTGGGTTTCCCAGAAGCACCAGGTACGATCATTTTTGTTTTTTTGTTCTTTATCTATCAACAGGATTTTTTTGTCTGCAAACTTGCCACTACGGATCATTCGCATCAATAAACTTAGTGAGGCACAACCTGCGCCACATAAAATAAAATCATATTTGGAAGAAGATAACAAACTTAAAATTGATGATTAAAGATAGGGACGATGAAAGGATTGCGACGCAACGAAGTACAATCAAGGCGCTAAAGCTGGTATTAAAAAATTATTGGCCTTCCGGCGCATATTCCACTTTCTTATTTCCAGCCATTAATTTTCTATCCCGTCTTATTTTATCCCAATACTTTTTGTGCACGAGTAACATACCAAAACTTTCTCCTTCATGCCTGTCAAGATGCTTGTGATGCATTTTATGTGCCCAGCGAATTGCACGAACATAACTGTTATTGCTCCGGGTAAACCATTTGAATCGCTGGTGAATGATAACATCATGCACCAAAAAATACCCTGTGCCGTAAGCCATGATACCAAACCCGATGGCCTGAATCCACCATACATTATTAAATGTGCCAAAATAAATCAGTAGAATACTGGGCACAGCGAAGATGACAAAGAATGTATCGTTCTTTTCAAAGAAACCGGGCTCAACCTGGTGATGATCTTTGTGCAAATACCAAAGAAAACCGTGCATGACATAGCGATGGGTAAGCCATGTAATACCTTCCATAACTATAAAAGTGGCAGCAAGAACAAGTATATAAAATATCCATGTCATTTATGCCGATATGTTTTGATACCGTGATGCCCACCATTCCTCAATCTTAGGAAAAGCAAGATGAAACCATGCCGTATATTTTTGCGGATGTGTTTGCATCGTATTTTTTATTTCTGATATCTCTTTGTAACAAAAATCATTCACTTCATCTGGGTTCACGTTCAATTTTCCCTCATATTCACCCGCAAACACATGATCAAATTCGTGTTCTGTCAATCCATTATCAAAAGATGCTTTGTATACGAAATCAAAGATCTTTTCAACCGGTGTTTCAAAACCAAGTTCTTCCATTAATCTACGTTGCGCTGCATCTTTTGTTTTTTCCCCGGGCATTGGATGGCTGCAACAGGCATTGGTCCATAAACCAGCGCTATGATACTTACTTAAACCCCTTTGCTGCAAAAGCATCTCTCCTTTCCGGTTAAAAATAAAAATGCTGAAAGCCCGATGCAACAAGCCCTGCCTATGCGCTTCCATTTTATCCATGATGCCCACCATGTCATCATGTTCGTTTACTAATATTACTTTATCATTTTCTATCATCCTATTAATCCTAATTGATTTTTAACTCCTGCTCTTAATACGATCATCGCTTTTTTATAATCTGGTATCCGGATCCTTGTTTCCAATACTCTTGCCGGTTCAAGGCTTTTAATTTTTCTAAACAATGACAAATAATATTTATAAGCAACATACACGCCAAATCTTGATTTCAATGGTAATTTTAAAATGCCTGCATAGGCTGCTTTAAAATCATTATGAATATCGGCTTCTATTTGCTTTTTATCCTGTTCTGTAAAATTATTAAAATCGCAGCCGGGAAAATACATCCTGGATAATCCGTTGTAATCTGCATTTATATCTCTTAAAAAATTTACTTTTTGGAATGCAGCGCCCAGCGATCGGGCAGAAAATTTCAACTTTTCACAAACCTCTTTTTTCCCTTCGCAAAAAACATAAAGACACATAAGCCCCACCACTTCTGCAGATCCATAAACGTATTCATTAAAATTTCTTGTGTCGTAGGTTCGCTGGCTTAGATCCATCTCCATGCTATGAAAGAAAGCTCCGATAAGCTCATGATCAATATTGTATTTATTTACTGTTTGTTGAAAACTATTTAATATTGGATTTAAACTGATCCCCCTGTCAATAGCATTATAAGTATCTCTTTTAAACTCTTCCAATAGCGAAGCTTTATCATAATCGTGAAATGTATCCACGATCTCATCGGCGAATCGAACGAAACCATAAATATTATAAATGGGCTGCTGCATATCATGATGCAACAAACGGATAGCAGAAGAAAACGAAGTGCTGTATTCTTTCGTCGCTATCTCGCTGCTTTTATTACTCACTGCATGAAATTTCCCGATCATGATCTTTCAATTTTCTCGTTAATTAATTTTTCACGGCGCTGTTTAGTGGAGCCGCCAAATTCTTTTATAACTTCTTTCGCAACTACTTCGCCGCTGATCAAGCAAGGCGGCACACCGGGACCCGGCACTGTTAACTGTCCCGTATAAAATAAATTCCTTACTTTTTTGCTTTTGCATGATGGCTTGAATATAGCCGTTTGCATTAAAGTATTTGCCAAACCATATGCATTTCCACGAAATGAATTATACTCACTTGCAAAATCAGAAACAGAAAATGTTTTTTTATAAATAATTGCATCAAGGATAGATTGTCCTGTATGTTTTTCCATTCTTTTCATGACCTGCTGAAAATATTTTTCTCTCGTTGCCTCATCATCATTTTCCAAACCAGATGAAACTGGTATAAGCAAGACCATATTATCACAACCAGCCGGAGCAACTGAATCATCAGTAACAGAATTTACACTTACATAAAAAAGTGGGTTGGTTGGCCATTGGGGATCGTTATAGATCTCATTTGCATGTTGTTCAAACGGCGCGTCAAAAAATAATGAATGATGAATTACGTTCTTTAATTTCTTATTTAGTCCAATAAAATATAATAAACAGCTTGGCGCCATCACTCTTTTTTCCCAATAAGTTTCACTATAACTACGATAATTCTCCTGCAAAAGTTTTTCTTCCGTAAAATGATAATCCGCCCCGCTTATGATCACGTCCGTTTCATGAACTTTTTTATTCGTAACTAAATTTTTTGCAGTACCATTTTGTATAAATATTTGCTCGGCTTCTTCATTAAAACAAAATTTTACTCCCAGCTCAACTGCCAACTCGTACATTGCTTTGACTACAGAGTACATCCCACCTTTCGGATACCAGGTACCACATTTAATATCTGCATAATTCATCAAGCTATAAAGTGCGGGAGTGTTTTCAGGCAATGCGCCAAGGAACAAAACAGGGAATTCCATCAATTGGCGAAGCTTGGGGCTTTTAAAATATTTATGTATATGTTTTTTGATTGATGTAAGAACGTCAAGTCTAAAGACTCCTTTGAAAATATCGCGGTCAATAAATTCGGTAAATGATCTCCCTGGTTTATGTACTAGTTTATTGATGCCTGTTTCATATTTATAAGCAGCTTCAGCTAAATATTTATCAAGCTGCTCGCTGGCACCGGGTTCAAATTTCTCAGCCATCTTTTTGAATTCATCATAATCGGCAGGTATATCGGTAAAGCTATCCTCCCAATAAACGCGATAAGAGGGATTGAGACGTTCCAATGAATAATAATCAGAAACTTTTTTACCAAATTTTTCAAAATAATTTTCAAACACATCGGGCATCCAATACCAGCTTGGGCCCATGTCAAAGGAAAATCCATTTTCATTTAATTGCTGAGCCCTGCCGCCGGGTGCGCTGTTCTTCTCTATAACAGTCACCTTCCAACCAGCCTTCGCCATGAACGAAGCAGCCGACAGACCTGCAAAACCACTACCCACAATAATAACGGAAGATGACATAAGAAAAATTTAATACCGACTTAGTTGTCCTTTCAAAAGTTTACGAGCAAAATGGATCCTGCTTTTTATTGTTCCCAAAGGCTCATTCAATGATTCAGAAATTTCATGATATCTATATCCTTCAAAGTACAACAAAAAAGGAGTTTTAAAAATTTGAGGTAGTTGATATATGGCTTTGCAAATTTCTTGCAATTGTAAAGAACTTTCTCCATCGTTGCTTACAATCACTTTGCCCGAATTGATCAATGTTTCACTTGATCCATTGTCAAAAATGGTCCTTTGATTAACCTTTCTCCTATAATCATTAATAAAAATGTTTCGCATAATTGTAAACAACCAGGCTTTAATATTTGTGCCTGTAGTGTATTTATCCTGGTTTGCCAGGGCCTTATATAATGTCTCCTGGAAAAGATCTTTTGCTACTTCCTGGTCACGGGTAAGGCTTACCGAAAATGGCCGTAATGGACCCGCACTACTCAACAACAATTCATTGAACTCCGCTGCTGACATAAAATTATTGTTTAACTTTTAATGCCACAAAGTTAAACAGGTAATTATGATCGGCCTTCGTTTGTTTAAAGTTTAAAGGAAAAGAAAGCAGATCCGCTCAACAAAAAATACGGAATAAATAAAAGGACAAGATGCTTACAGTGAAGAAATAAATTCTACCAGTTCAATAAGCGAGTGTTTGAATTCAACATTCTTAGGAATGGATCTTTTATAGCCATGGGTGGGAAAACCAGATATAATGATCTTTGGCTTTGAAATTTTTTCAGCGGTTTGCCTAAGAAATTTTTGAAAATTAAATCCTGGCGAAGTAGATGTGAGATGTATATAAACAAAATCTGGTTTTTTAGTGTCGGCAACGAATTGCGCATCTTTCAATGGAACATTGGCGCCTATATACAAAACCTCTGCGCCACGTTTTTTCAATAAATAATAAACAAGTAATAAGCCAAGTTCATGATGTTCTCGTTCCGGTAAAAAAAGAAGAAATGACCTTTTGATCTTTACCAGCGATCTCGCCTGGTCAATACCAACGATCAATTTTTGACGAACAATATTTGTAATAAGATGTTCCTGCGCAGGATTGATATGACCCGTTTGCCAAAGGATACCTATTCGTTCGAAGAATGGGAAAATAATACAGATAATAACTTTTTCAATTCCATTGCCTGTGATCTGCTTGTCTAATAATTTTTCAAACCCGGACGTATCAAGATCCACCATTAATTGTATCAACTCATTTACGATGCGTTCCTGTTGAGCTCCTGCCAAATTCAACTCTGCCACTCTTGATTGCACATCATTGACAG
>DASYQG010000203.1:0-6218 GCA_036005825.1 Chitinophagaceae bacterium
CGGCAGCATCGGTGTTGGGAATAGGTAATTTGCCAAACAGGAATATAGCGAAAAGCTTGATTGGCGTTGAACCTAAAGAAGCTCTTTCCAATGCTCCCGCTCCTTCTACCCGTAACTTGGAAAAAGGTAATTATCTTAAAATGACCAATGCAACCATTAGTTACAGGGTAGGCAATGTGGGAAAAAGTATTAAGAATCTGAATATTTCACTAACAGGTCAAAATTTGTTTGTAATTACGAATTATACAGGGTTTGATCCGGAAGTTAATACGGATGGAGCCAACGGTGGAATACCTTCGTTTGGTATTGAGTATATACCATATCCTTCCGCCAGGACCATTCATTTAGGAATCACTTTTTCATTATAGTTTAAAACGTTTTTTATATGAAACATAATAAGATTTTAGTGAGTTTCTTTGTAGTTGCACTGGTCTTTTTTTCCTGCACAAAACTGGACGAAAGATTTAGAAGTGAGCTACAGCAGGGTAACACAGCTAGTGTTTCAGCTGCCCAGTTGTTGACAAGTGCGTATCAGGCGATCCAGGGTACATTTCAGGGGAATGGTAACCTAATTTCTTCAGCGCAGGTTACTACTGACGAAACAATTGTGCCTACCCGTGCAGGTGACTGGGATGACAATGGGCTGTGGAGGCAGTTGTTTCTTCATTCCTGGAATGCAGATCATAGTTATTTATCCGGCGCTTTTAGTAGTTTATTGGGAACACAGTTCGCTGCTTCCAATGTATTGCAGTTTAGTCCTTCCCCTCAACAAGCTGCCGAAGCACGATTTCTCAGAGCTTTATCTATGTATTGGGTATTGGATGGTTGGGACCAGGTACCCTATAGAGAAAACCTGACTGATTATAAAATACTTCCAAAAACCCTAAAAGGAACAGCCGCTGCGGACTTTATTATAAGCGAATTAAATGCCATCATGGCTACACTCCCCGATGGCGCACCTACATCTGCATATGTGGCAAATAAAGATGGTGCACGGGCTTTATTAATGAGGATGTATTTGAACAAGGGGGTATATGCAAACAGGGTTACACCCACTTTTGCTGCAGCTGATATGACCCAGGTAATTACTCTGGCTGACCAAATAATTAATAGTGGCAAATATGCTTTGAATGATAATTTCTTTGATGCATTTGCTCCTGACAATGATGTAAAGTCAAAAGAAAACATCTTCACTTTATTAAATACCGGCACTTCTGCAAGAGGGTCTGACGCAATGCGTGGGTTTCAATACATGGTAAATCACTATAACATGAATCCAGGAGGATGGAATGGCTGGTCAACACTTTCAGATTTTTATGATAAGTTCGGGGCAACTGATCAGAGAAGAGGAGGTTATTATAACTATCCCGGAGCGCTTCCAAACCCAGGCCAAAGAACAAACGCCGGGTTTCTTATAGGTCAACAATATGATTTAACTACAGGTGCAGCCCTTAATGCAAGGAACCCTGCTACTGCTCCGTTAGCTTTTACCAGAGCAGTGAAAATAAGGGAAACTGATCCAAATACTTTGGAATTGGCAGGAATAAGAGCCGTTAAATATGTTTTCGATTATGGAACCGCTGGAGATTTTAAGAAGAACGATTATGTTATGTTCAGATATGCTGATGTTTTACTTATGAAAGCAGAGGCAATGTTAAGATCAAACAATGCTGCGGGTGCTTTGCTTATTGTAAATACGATACGTGCAAAAAGAGGTGCGACAGCGCTAGCTTCTGTTGATCTGAATGCCATGCTTGATGAAAGAGGAAGAGAAATGTATTGGGAAAGTTCAAGAAGGCAAGACTTAATTCGGTTTGGAAAATATTTACTGGCCTGGCAGGAAAAATCAGCGGACGCAGGTACTAAGAATCTTTTATTCCCTATTCCCAGCAATCAGTTAGCTGTTAATCCGAATCTTACTCAAAACCCCGGCTATTGATATCGTAAAATATAAGCAGTATTTAAAGGGCCATTTGAAAAGATGGCCTTTTTAGTTTTCAGTTATACTGTTAGCTTGCAGAACATGTTCTCATAAGTATGAAAAGATGTATTGTTATTTTTTGTTTTTTTATTGCGGTAACAAATTTTTTTTCCTGTAACGAAGAAAAAAAACAATCAACTCTTTTTACCCTTGAAGAAGCCACAGGCATCAATTTTATTAATAAAGTTGAAAACACCAAAGACTTCAATATTTTCACTTACCGCAATTTTTATAATGGTGGTGGTGTAGCTATCGGGGATATCAATAATGACAGCTTACCGGATGTGTTTATGACCTCCAATATGGGAGAGAATAAACTTTATTTGAACAAAGGAAATTTTAAGTTTGAAGATGTTTCAATGAAAGCAGGGATTGAAGAAAAAGGAAAATGGAATACCGGTGTAGTGATGGTAGATATTAATGCTGACGGATGGCTTGATATTTATGTTTGCAATGCAGGCATTGATAAATGGAAAAACCAGGATGGCAATAAGCTTTTTATTAATAATCATGACCTGACATTTACAGAAAAAGCAAAAGAATACGGATTGGATGAAAAGGGTTATACTACACACGCCGCTTTTTTTGATTATGATCTTGATGGTGATCTGGACTGTTATATCCTGAACAACAGTTTTATTCCTGTTAATACACTGAACTACGAGAACAAAAGAGAATTGCGGGCAGAAGACTGGCCGGTTGAAGATTTTGTAAAAGGCGGCGGGGATAAATTACTACGCAATGATAATGGGCATTTCATTGATGTAAGTAAAGAAGCAAATATTTATGGCAGCCTGATAGGTTTTGGATTAGGTGTAACAGTCGGTGATATAAACGGCGATCATTATCCTGACCTGTACATTTCGAATGATTTTTTTGAAAGGGATTATTTATATATCAATCAGCAAAATGGGACATTTAAGGAAGAACTGCCACAATGGATGGAGCATACAAGCCTTGCTTCTATGGGAGCCGATCTTGCTGATATAAACAATGATGGCTATCCTGATATTTTTACAACAGATATGCTGCCTGCTGATGACTATCGTTTAAAAACAACTTCCGCATTTGATGGTTATGATATTTATCACAAAAAAGAACTACAGGGATTCTATCACCAGTTTCAACAGAATGCCTTACAGGTAAATAATGGCAATGGAAAATTCCTGGAAACAGCTTACTTCAGCGGTGTGGCCGCCAGCGATTGGAGCTGGGGAGCCCTGATGTTTGACGCTGATAATGATGAGATGAATGATATCTACGTTTGTAATGGTATTAATAAAGATCTGATTGACCAGGATTTTATTGACTTTTTTGCCAACGATATAATTCAGAAAATGGTAATGACAGGGGAGAAAAAAGAAGTGCAGCAGATCGTTGACAGCATGCCTTCCGTTCCGATATTGAATAAAGCATTTCGAAATAACGGTAATCTTAAATTTTCTGATGAAGGCATTAATTGGGGATTTACTCAACCCTCATTTTCCAATGGAGCTGCTTATGGCGATCTGGATAATGATGGTGATCTTGATTTAATAGTAAATAATGTGAACATGCCATGTTTTGTTTATAAGAATAATAGTCGGGAGATTAATGGCAATCATTTTATCTCATTTCAATTAGAAGGTAGAGCACCAAATAAGTTTGCGATTGGTGCTAAAATAGAAGTGCAAATCGACTCAGCAACTTTGACAAGAGAACTGATACCGAGTCGGGGATTTCAATCGAGCATAGACTATAGAATTGTGATCGGTCTTGGAAATAAAAAACCGACTCTTGTAAAAATTATTTGGCCCGATAGATCAGAATCTTATCTCAAAGATCCCGCTGTGGATAAGAACTATCTTATACAACAATCGGATAGTTCGAGCCAAACAGTAATGTCGTCATCCATTCTTCCTCTACTGACTGAACCCGTAAACCAGCAATTTGATAAACATGATGAGAATACATCATTTGTAGATTATTATAATGAAAGAAATGTTCCCGTGATGTTGTCAAGGGAAGGTCCAAAGGCCGCTGTTGGTGACGTAAACAAAGATGGATTGCAGGATATTTTTATTGGCGGCGCAAAGGGACAGGCCGGACAATTATATTTTCAAACTAAAAATGGATTTATAAAAAGCAATCAAAAAACTTTTGAAGCTGATAAAGAATTTGAAGATGTCGCAGTTTTATTTTTTGATTGCGATAAAGATGGCGATGAAGATCTGTTTATTGGTGCAGGGGGCAATGATTTACCTCCGAAAAATCCTTATTTAAAACATCGGCTTTATAAAAATGATGGCAGGGGAAATTTTAAAAAAGATACTACTGCTTTTGAAGGAAATAATTCAAATATAGCAGTAGCCGCTGCCGAAGATTATGATGGCGATGGCGATCTTGACCTGTTCGTTGGAGGCAGAAGCTTATCCTATAACTATGGAGCCGATCCACAAAGCTATATTTATGAAAACGATGGTAAAGGACATTTTAAAGATGTAACTCAGGAGCTAAACCCTGCAATTGCAAATATTGGGATGGTAACCGGTGCTGTGTGGACAGATATAACCGGTGATAAGAAAAATGAACTGGTCATTGTTGGCGAATGGATGACGCCAAGAATATTTTCATATACTAATGGTAAAATGAATGAGATTGGCACCAGCATGAATGATATGTTTGGTTGGTGGCAATCTGTAAATACAGCAGATCTGGATGGTGATGGAGACAATGATCTTGTGTTTGGGAATTACGGTAATAATTTTTACCTGCGTCCGGATAAAATGCACCCGGTTAAACTTTGGATCAATGACTTTGATAAGAATGGCGTGGCAGATAAGATATTTTCAAGGACTTTTGATGGAAAAGATGTTCCGGTGTTTTTGAAAAGAGAGTTTACGGATGCATTGCCATCATTAAAAAAAGAAAATTTAAAGCATCACGAGTTTGCAAAAAAAACAATACAAACACTTTTTGAACCGGGATTGGTGCAATCTGCAACTTTAAAAACATTTAACTACAGTAGTAGTGTGATTGCCTGGAACGAAGGCAATGGAAAGTTTACAATACAAGAATTGCCATTGGAAGTGCAACTGTCGAGTGTAAATGCAATACTTTGTAAAGACATTAATAATGATGGAAAATCAGATATTGTTCTCGGTGGAAATATCACAGAATGTCTTCCTCAATTTGGACGACTGGATGCTGACTATGGGATTGTACTAAAAAATAACGGGAACAGGCAATTTGCCGTAATAGACCCTGTGAGGACTGGCATATCTGTCACAGGTATGGTAAGAGACATTGCATGGATCAATGGACAAAAGGAGCATTACATTTTGTTTTTACGAAATAATGAATATCCTGTAATGTATAGAATGGCAAAACAAAATTTGGACAATAGAATTACAGAACGATGAAGAGTGCGACGCAACATCACCTTAATAGTAGTACTAAAGTTGGGAACATAACAATACTTCCAATGATCATGTTGGTCAGTTTGCTTTTTTCGTGTAATGAAAAAAAGGAAGAGGTACCCGCAATGTTTGAAGTCCTGGGCAGTAAAACAACAGGGATCGATTTTACAAACAAACTGACGGCGACACCGCAATTCAATATGTTCAAGTACATGTATTTTTATAATGGCGCCGGAGTGGGTGTTGGAGATTTTAATAATGATGGAATGATCGATGTCTTCTTTTCATCGAACCAGGGCGAGAATAAAATTTATCTGAATGAAGGAGGAATGAAGTTTAAAGATGTGACAAAAGAAGCAAGGATACCACAAGATGGCGGATGGAGCACCGGAGTTTCTGTTGTTGATATTAATAATGATGGCTTGCTGGATATTTATGTATGTCGTGTTGGTAATTATGAGACATTGAAAAGCAAGAATCAATTTTTGATCTGTAAAGGAAAGGATGCGAATGGTGTGCCTTATTATGAAGATGAAGCCGTAAAGTTGGGCCTTGCCTTCAGCGGCTTTGGTACCCAGGCTGCTTTTTTCGATTATGATCTTGATGGCGATCTGGATTTTTTCTTAATGAATCATTCACTCCGGTTTAACGGAACCTTTAATGAACGTTCTTCTTATCTGAAAACATTTGATACACTCGCTGCTGATTATCTTTTTAGAAATGATGACGGGAAATTTGTTGACGTGTCTGCATCGTCTGGGATTAACAGGTCGATCATTGGTTATGGTTTAGGTCTTTCTGTTGCAGATATAAATCTTGATGGTTATCCTGATCTGTAC
>DASYQG010000204.1:0-8229 GCA_036005825.1 Chitinophagaceae bacterium
GAAAAGCAAATCAATCAATGATCGATCTGCTAAATAATATTGCTCAAAAGAAAAATGCAACACCTGCACAGATTGCATTGGCATGGTTACTTGCACAAAAGCCATGGATAGTTCCCATTCCGGGAACAACAAAGTTGCATCGTTTAGAGGAAAATCTTGGTTCAATTAATATTGAATTCACTCCTGATGAAATCCGTGAGATCGATAATACATCTTCTGAAATAAAGGTTGAAGGAGCAAGATATCCCGAACAATTACAGAAGTTGGTTGGTCGCTAATTGCAGTTATCAAATATTATTTTTCAAAAGCCCTAAGCAGGGCTTTTATTATTTTTATATTCAATTCACTTTATGCAAAATATTTTTATCGGGTATATTTTTCTCATCATGATCATTCTTGCATTGGTCATGCTGGCAAACAAATTGCGGCTGGCTTATCCTATTGTGCTTGTAGTGGGCGGATTGTTATTGAGTTTTACATCAATATTTTCAAATGCCACCATTGACCCCGAGTTAGTGTTTTTTATTTTTCTTCCTCCATTACTTTATGAGGCTGCGTGGCAGGTTTCATGGAAAGAATTTTGGAAATGGAGACGAGTGATCATGAGCTTTGCATTCCCTATTGTTATTATTACTTCCTGTGTAATTGCATTTGCATCGTATGCACTTATTCCTGGTTTTACTTTAGCACTTGGTTTTCTCCTTGGAGGTATCGTTTCTCCGCCAGATGCAATTTCAGCAACCACCATTTTGCGGCAGGTAAAAGCACCCAAGAGGCTTCTTAGCATTATTGAAGGTGAAAGTTTACTGAATGATGCCTCATCTTTGATCGTGTTTCGTTTTGCATTAGCAGCAGTGATCACGGGACAGTTTCATTTCCGGGAAGCAGCCACAAGTTTTATCGCCGTTATCGTGATGGGAACACTCATTGGTGTTGTCATTGGATTTATTTTCTATACAATTCATCGATGGCTGCCAACAACTCCGAGCATAGAAATTATTTTAACATTGGTAACTCCTTACTGCATGTATCATGCGGCGGAGTATTTTCATTTTTCAGGTGTGCTTGCTGTCGTTTCCGGCGGACTTCTTTTATCGAGTAAGCGACAAAGCATGCTCAATTACCGAAGCAGGATCGAAGGAATTAATGTATGGACCAATCTCGTCTTTGTATTAAATGGATTGATCTTTTTTCTTATCGGGCTTCAACTGCCATCGATCGCAAACCAACTTGGCGATGTTAGTTTGGGCCGGGCTATTTGGTATGGACTGGCGATCTCGCTTATACTCATTATTGCCCGGTTACTCTGCACTTTTGGAGCTTCATTGTTTACCCGTTTTATGAGTCATTTTATTACAGTTGCTGATCCAAATCCAGGCTGGAGAGGACCAATCATTTTTGGATGGGCAGGAATGCGGGGGGTAGTGTCATTGGCAGCTGCACTCTCTATACCATTGATGGTTGACGAAGGGATGGCTTTCCCCAATCGCAATCTTATTCTCTTTATAACATTTATTGTTATACTGGTTACGTTGGTTTTGCAGGGATTAACGCTTCCATGGGTAATCCGTAAAATAAGACTGGAGGATAAAGACAGTTTGATACCGGAACAAAAACAGGAGATCATCATTCAAATGAAGATGGCACAATACTCTTTGCAATATTTGAATGAAAAGTATGATGGGAGGATGCCTGACAATGAACACCTGCATAACCTGCATGCACGATTAAAAATTGATATGAAGCTACTGAGCGAGGACCTCGAAAACACAGACCGAACAAATGAAAGTGCACTTGGAAATTTCGGGAGTATATACCTGGAAATATTAGATCATCAGCGAAAAATTCTTAATGAAATGAATCACCGTGCTGAATTTGATGAAGAACTGATCCGGAAATATCTTTCATTGATCGATCTTGAAGAATTCAAGATCAGGGAGAAAATAGTAAAGGACGTTTAATTATTTATTTTTTATTTCAAATAAGCAAAATGAATACTTCTGAAATGCAAAACGCAATATTTCCAAAAGGAGAAAGAGCACCGGAAGATTACTTCACTGGTGTAGTTTGGGTAAGGATGTTAGTTCCAAATGATCCTGCTTTAAATTGTCAAATTGCGAATGTTGTTTTTGAGCCGGGTGCAAGAAATAACTGGCATATACATCCGGGTGGGCAAATTTTAATTGTTACCGACGGTATAGGTTATTACCAGGAAAAAGCTAAGCCGATACAATTAATTCGTAAAGGAGATGTGATCAATATTCCTCCAGATGTTGAACATTGGCATGGAGCTTCACATGATAGCGAGTTTACTCACATTGCTGTTAATCCAAATACACAAAAAGGGATTGTTGTATGGTTGGAAAGAGTAACGGATAAAGAATATAACAGCTATAAAATGTGATTTATCGGCTGCTGTTGTTTCGTTCTTTACACCAACAACGCAAGTTTATGGAAGCTTATCACGAAAAGCACATTTGTAATACCCGAAAAAATGCAGAGCATCATTTATACAGAGGATTAAGCAAAGGGGTTTTATTTTTAAATTTCAACTCACCGGTGAGGAAAGCGATCTATTTTGAATTATAAATGAATGCTCATGATAGGGTGGAAGCTTCTGGAACAGTATATGTATTTCCGTTAGTTTGTTAACAAGCAAAGGGAAATAAATCGCTTTGAGCCGGTTGGATAATTGTCGCATCTCAGCTACACAAATAGCTTCTTAGGCCATCTTAAATGTCTAACCTTTATACTATTCTTTCTTTCATTGCTTTTGAAACAACCTCGGTTAGTGATGCCACGTGAAGTTTCTCATAAATTTTTTTGATATGGCTGCGAACAGTTTCATAACTGATAAGAAGTTTATCGGCTATCATTTTATGGCTTAATCCGTCCACTACACAGCTCAAAACTTCTTTTTCCCTTGGAGTCAAATTATAATCCGGCACTTGCTCGGGCTTGATGTGTTGAGGTATTTGTTGCAGCTTATTCATTACCTTTCTGGCAATAGCCGGCGACATAGGAGATCCGCCATACTGCAGTTCCCTAACGGCATCAATAAGTCTTGTATTCAGATGAATTTTTAAAATATAACCGGAGGCGCCTGCACAAATAGAATCAAACACCCTGTCATCATCTTCAAAAACGGTCTGCATCAATATCTCTATATGCGGCATTTCTTTTCTTAGAACCTTTACCGCTTCAATCCCCGTTATACCCGGCATTTCAATATCCATAAGCACAAGATCAGGTCTGCAATCTTTTACATCCTTTAGACAGTCCAGCCCATGAGAAAATATGCCTACTACTTCAAAATCAGGGACGGTATTCAATAACAATCGTATACTGTCACGAATGTTTTTGTTATCATCAAATATGGCGATACGTAAACTCATAGTTATGTTTAAATAGCAAGATTCTTCTTTTTTATCCTTCAATATATCCCCGAATCAGGGCATTGGGAAATCCAATTCCACTGAGGTGCCTTCGCCTGGTTGGCTTTTCAGGCTTAATGTTCCTTTCATTTCTGCAGCCCTCAATTGCATATTTCTTAAACCATTTCCTCTATTTCCATCCAACAATTTGATTCCTTCTGAAGAATTTGTGATAGAAAAACCTTTTCCGTTGTCACTAATTGTCATATTGAAATGATTGTCGGAATGCTTTATTTGGACACTCACATGCGTACAATCCGCATATTTCACTGCATTATTGATTGCTTCTTTAAATATCAGAAAAAAGTTTTTCCTTTTGGTCACTTCCAGATGAAAATTCAAGATACCAGCATAATACTGAAAATTGAAACTGATATTTTTCGATGCCAGCAATGGCTTGGCAAAAGATTCCATTCGCTGCAATATGGCATCCATATTATCATTGCGGGGATTGATGGCCCAAACAATATCATTCATCTCAGTAATCATTTCGCTTGATGTTTCATTGATCTTATTTAATGTTTGCTCTAAATCTTCTTTTCGTTGTTGTTGATTATATACTTTGGCTATTTGACCGTACACAGAAATACTGCTTAATGCGGAGCCCATATTATCGTGAAGGTCACGGGCAATTTTGCCTCGCAGTTTTTCTTCAGTCAAGTATTTGAAAATGCGTTCAGCGCAAATAACTGCAATTTTTTCCAGCAACCGAAGATCATAAACATTATAGAAATTCTTTTCAGAATTTTCGGAGTCTATTATGCCAAAAACTTTTCCCTCTACAAAAATGGGAACGGCAATCTCCGATAATCTTGCTTCATCATCCACAATATAACGGTCATCTTTTTTTGTATTCTTAATGATTTCGGCTTTTCCTGTCTGCGCCACCGTACCGACAATTCCTTTGCCTGATTCTATTTCAATGGAATTAAGAATCACGCGGCCATTGGGATTTTTAGGGCCAAAAGCTGCTCTTTGAATCAACACATTTCTTTGATCATCTTTTTCGTAAACAACACAATCCGCAAAGCCTAATTTGTTCACGCAATTTTTTGCAATATCCCATAAAATATCTTCGATGGTATTTTGTCCGTATAAGGATGTAGCAAATGCACTGACTAATTTCTCTCTTTTTAACTTTTGCTGTAATGAATGTATGAAGCGGTATATAAAAGCGGCCAACAAGAAAATAAGTGAAGCAATGAACCATTCGCGTTTCCATAAAGGCGGCACCACTTCTATGTTAATCTTCGTATAATTCTCTCCCCAAATGCCAGGCTGCGAGGTGCCTCTTACTTTAAAAGTATAGTTGCCGCCCGGGAGGTTGGAAAACTGTGCAAAGTTGCGATGACCCGTTTCTATCCAATCTTTATCCCATCCGTCTAATTTATAAGAGTATTGAACATCTCGGGCAGCGCTAAAAACGGGTGCCGAAAATTCTATGGTAAAATATTTCTGGTCGTATCGAAGCCTGATATTTTTTTTTATTAGCCAGTCACTATATGAAGTATCGAAAATCTTAAAATCAGTAAGAAGGATGGCCGGTTGCTGATCCCTTTCTTTTATTGTTGCAGGATCAAATTCGATAAAGTAATTGAGACCACCGGTATACATCTTACCGTTATTGTCTTTATAAATATAACCAGTAATCCCTCCGGATTTTTCCAGATCGGGAAGCATATAAGACGAATAAGATCTGCGCGACACATCATACTTATGCAGGTTCCCATTACTGATCATCCACACATTCCCAAGAATATCGGTCTGCAAACCTTCCAACAGATTATTAGTAGAAGGAATATGCGTGAATTTTTTTGTCACTACATTAAAATAATGCAGTCCTCCTCCGAATGTGCTTACCCATAAATTTCCCTCCTCGTCTTGTGTAATGTCATATACATTATCATTACCAATTGTGGAGGCGTCTGCCGGACTATTACACAAATGATTTACATGGGGCGAAGGATGTTTTATCCATTCACCCAATCCAAACCTGCCAGTTGCAAGCCACATGTTACCTCCGCTTTTATAAAAACGACGGATGAGGTTATCCTTCAGATTAAACCGCGAAATGATTTTTTTTACAGTATCAGTTCTTGAAACCCAGCGCTGTTCTACCAAGTCATAATATGCGATGTAATGGCCGTACGGAGAAACGAGCAGCACAGGATGATTATCAATCGTGTCCCTAACTACAGAAACTACCCTTGAATCAATAATGCCATGCATAACAGGGTCGCTCTTCGTATTTGGCAAAAGAGAAACGTGACCGGTTTGTTCATTATAACGGAACAGCGAATAGTTCGTGCCAATATAAAAGCTGCCGTCAATATCTTTAAAGAACTTAGTCACCGATAACCTCTTGCCTTCATATAAAATGGGTTTGAAAATAAAACGATTGCTATCAGCAGTTCGAATATAAATCCCCTCGCTTGTGCCGATCCAAAGATTATTTTGCCCGTCCTTATAAAAATCATAAATGGTTACGTCTTTTTTATCCCCGTTCTGATCTTTGACTGCAGGCAAAAATCTTTGCTCAAAATATTGTTGCGCCGGATGATAAATGCTAATACCTCTGTTAGTGGCGAGCCAAATCATCCCCCGGTGGTCAACATAAACATGATTTACACAATTGTCAGCAATTGTGCCTTCGAGAGAACCGTCATATTGATAATTTAAAAACCGTTCCTGCTTTTTATCATATATATGGAGCCCTTTATAATGTCCGCCCATCCAAATTCTTCCAGTTGCATCCTCTGTAAAACTCAGTATTTCGTCATTGTCAAAACTTAATGGATTCTTTCCTTGTTTAAATACTTCTTCTTTACCCGATGAGGAGTTATAATGATACAGAACTTTGTCCCATGAACCGTACCACATATTTTTTTCGTCGTCAGAAAAAATGGCCGTTACAGTAGCGTGGGGCAGTTTGGCATAAAGATCATTATAACGACGATCCATTTCATAAGAAAGATTATCAGCGTTTATTTTCAGAATGCTGCCACCTGCCCGGCCCACCCAGATAATGCCATTTCTATCCATGCACAAGGCCTGGATAGTTTTTGTACCTTCTTTGACAGGGGTTTCAAATTTCTCTGTTGCAGGATTAAAACGCACTACGTTATTGCCTCCGGTACCCAGCCACAAATAACCTCTTGCATCCAGCAACAAGCAGGTAATGAAATTATCAGGAATGGAATTACTATCGGAAACCTGGTGCTTGTATTGTCTGAACTGATGTGCAGGTGGTTGGCTGTAATCATATTTTGTCAATCCACCATCAGCAGTAGCAATCCATAGAATATCTTTTTTATCTTCCACCAGATCGGTAATGATATTACCTGATAGCCCTGAGCCATTATCTTGCTGTTTTCGAAAAATAGTAAAGTATTGTCCGTCGTAACGGTTCAATCCATCGTTGGTGCCAATCCACATGAAACCCCGTTGATCCTGGATAAAGCAATTCACTTTATTATTGGATAAACCATTTTGTGTAGTGATTCTTTCAAAATATAGAGAAGGTTTCTGTGCTACTGCGCAGCAATTAAAAAGCAAGAAAATCATGCCCGTCTGTAAGCACTGAAACATATTATTTGCGGATTATGTAGCGATATAAATTTTACTAACCCCCTTAGAAAAATATCCGCATGCAAATTCGTCAAATTACCGTTTTTGATCGTCTATTCAGGAGAAGGTTTAAAAAATTTTACCGAACAAAGTTAGTTAAAACAAGGCAATTTTTTTCCTTGTGAGTACATCATTGATTCGTTCCCTGTAATAATTTACCGAACCTTTTTTCAATTATACCGGGACAACGATAAATTTTATGAGTCAGTTCGGTTATAACGTGGTGCTTATTATTTCTCCTGCAATGTTCACTAGCTTCATCTGCCATAATCTTCAACAGCCATTCCAAAAAGGATGAAATCTCATTTGCAAAGGCCGGAGAATTGCTTATTATAAGTTTGAAAATTTTCAAAAACCCTTTATTGAGTATTTCTATTGCTTCATCATAAGTAGCGGCATAACCCTCACAAACGGCCATAGCGTGTCTGTAGAAGGTATTATATATTTTTTTCTGGCTGTCTCGTTTATTTAATGCACAACCCTTTATATGCAGAGCAAACTCATCATTAGAAATTGCTTCATTATCTATCATAGTGCCACTCTTCTTTTATTGTTTTTGTGGTTCGCTATAAATAAAATCATCAAAAATGACAAGGTCATGCTGGCCGCCCGCTGAAATGTCTTTTCCTCCATCAGATAGTATGCCATCGTGCTTCACTTGTACTTTTGTGATACGTTCATTGCCTGGAAAATATACTCCGAGAAAAGAAAAACTTGATTCCATAGTATGTGGCGGTACGAAAAACTTACCCAAACTTTTTTCACCCTCAAAAAACTCCAGTGAAGTGGAATTAGCGAGATCCACATCACTAAACACTATTCCTACTCCTTTTGTAAAAGCAGCGGTTGTTTGTCCCGCTACCTCAAAATTGACAGGCCATAAATTAGCCGCTACGTTGGCAAAGGTTTTAGTGCCAC
Organism: Chitinophagaceae bacterium; assembly: GCA_036005825.1. GTDB lineage: Bacteria > Bacteroidota > Bacteroidia > Chitinophagales > Chitinophagaceae > VBAS01. The sequence goes on from DASYQG010000204.1 coordinate 7,980, forward strand.
TAAATGCTGAAAACTCTCCAGTGGCAGCCGGATCTATATTGCTAAAATTGGAACTGCTTACCTGGAACTCACCTACACCAGACGCATACACCAATCCTCTTTGTTGGGCAATTGGCGCACCGGCATCTGTCGGATTAAAAAAATCATTGGGTAATGCCTGCCCTACCAGGTTATCCGGAACTCCATCCCAGTTAATCTCACGCCGGCCAATGGTGGCGCCAGGTGTTGTATTTAAATTACCAAGTAGGTT
>DASYQG010000205.1:0-2262 GCA_036005825.1 Chitinophagaceae bacterium
CAATGCTCATTCGGTTGGCACTGTAAAATGCCATTTCAATACCTGCAAAGAACCCCATCAGCAGGATGGTAAGAATAAACCATATAATGATACGTATCTCAAACATCGGGCAGTAAAGATAGAAAAAGCAACCAGATGTTATAGTATATAAGTACTAAGTAAGAATTACAAAGATTGAGGTATAGATCAAGGCTTAGGTCGAAAGAAAGTCAGCGATTATTTTTTCGGCTTCATTACAAGCTTTTTCGAGATCATCATTTACTATCACCTTATCAAAATGATCTCTGAATGAAAGTTCATAAGTGGCTTTATTTACACGGGTAGCAAGACTTTCAGGGGTTTCAGTACCGCGGCTGCTTAGCCTTTTCTTTAATTCATCCACTGATGGTGGCTCAATAAAAACGGAAAGAGTTTGTTCGGGATGCTGCTGCTGTACGTGCACGGCTCCCTGCACATCTATATCCAGCAAAGGAATTTTTTCTTCTTTCCAGATACGATGGATCTCCGATTTTAAAGTGCCATAATATTTTCCTTCATACACCATTTCCCATTCTACAAATGCATGGTTTTGTATTTTTTCTTTGAATTCATCCACACTCAAAAAATGATAATCGACCCCGTCTTTCTCATAACTTCTTTTTTGGCGTGTAGCAGCAGAAATAGAAAAAGCCAGTTTACCCGGGAAAGTTTTTAATAAATGTTTTGTAATAGAAGTTTTGCCGGCACCGGATGGAGCAGTGATGATGATGATCTTGTGTGATGAAGACATGTGCAAAGAAAGGAAGAAATTTTAATTGGATGGTGTGCAGTTAATTTCGTCGCCTTAGAATACCTCCAACAAGATTTATTATAAATGCAATTTGTGCTAAAACAAACACTATTGATATTGTCAGATATATTTTTTGTTCTCTTTGTAATTCCTTTTCTAGGCTTTTCCAGGATAACTCTTGCCTGGGAGATATGTTTTGCCCAAGGCACGCAGAAATAAAAAAAATTAAGGCGACCAAAGTGGCAATAACATGAAACCAGGTTAAATATTTTGTCAAGAGGACTTTGTCTGTAAATCTATAAATTGCCCATGCTAGGAAAAGAGCAATAATTATGATCCATAAAATGTGCATCAATGGTATTACAAACAGGGTGTCATGGACGTGAATATCTGCAGTTCTTTCTTTCAAGAAAAATGAGATCGGAAGTAAGATCGATGCAATTATTATGAATACAAAATAGGGCTGATTTAGTAGTGTTGTTTTTAAGCGTGCAGTCATAGATAGTTGTTTGGGTCGTTCTACCGCTTCTTCGATATTCAGGTTGCGTATTTAGTGGCACACAACACAATTTATGAGATATTATATTGACATGAGTTGTTGGTGCGATGTACCAAAGCTGAAAGATGTTTTAATTCGAACACCAACAAAGGCGTACTTATTGGGCGCATCTAAGAAAGTAGTGCAACCTTATCCAATTCGAAAAAGTTGTCTAATGCGTTTCTGTTCGAATCATAAATATCTTCCTCAACCCAAAATTCATTAATGTTATGTTCTGTTGTCGAACTCAGAGTGAATCCCAATACAAGCAGAAATTTATTAGATATGAGAAAGTACATATCGTTGTCATAAGTTACACGCAAGTCAACTATTTCCAGGATACCATATTTACTTTGTAAATTATCTAAGAATTTGCTTTTAACAAAATCCCCCAAGTTGATATCTTTAGCCTTGTAAAAATGACCATAACCAACTTGATACAAACCTTGATTGGTGTTGAAAACGACGATCAAGTACTCTGGAACTTGTTCGTCTTGTTTCGTATATATTGCTTCAATAGTTAGATTTGTCATTGTCACTTACAATAAGTAATGTTGAACACTTGCGCCAAACCGCACCATTTGTTCCAAAATCAGTTTAGTTATTTTCTTGCAATAAAAATTTTCCACCCAGGCATTGACATGGGAGCCACAGGCTTTTCAATTCTTAACCCTGCATTTTTTTGCCATGCTTCTATTTCGGGTACTGACCATGTACCTGATGAACTCGTTAATGAAAAATAAAGACCAGAAGTGGCGCCGACCACACCACCTTCGCCGGGTTTTGATGCTTTCACAAATTCACCAATGGCGTAAACACCACCGGGCTTTAATGCAGTAGCAATTTTTTTTGCCAGTGCGAAATTTTGTTCGTTGGTAAAATGATGAACAACATTATTGATCATTATCATATCATACTTTTCAGTTCCAAGATCATCATTCAGTGCATTTCCTGC
>DASYQG010000206.1:0-2306 GCA_036005825.1 Chitinophagaceae bacterium
TTTTCTTTGCTTGTCAAACTCATGCAGAGTAAGGATCAATTTACCCGGATGCGAAACAGCAATAGAATAAACCTGGATCTTACTAAGAGAACCGTCTTCAGGACATTGAAAAGTTTGCCCTGCGAGATGATCTGCCTGGCCGGAATTCATATGGCCGATCCATAAACAAGTATTTCTGTGGAGTTGCTCAAGTGCGGGGTGAAGATGGTTGCCAAAAGTCGTCGTTTTCATACACACATGTTTTAAGTTATAAGATTAAAACAGCCAGTTATGGCAAGAGCTATTTTTCTAAACTTTGTGATGCGGTAAATATTGTGCTTGTGCATAAAAACAAACAGACCAATAGAAGTTTCAGAAAAAGGAGTTGGCACCCGAAGAGCATTTCCGCATAATTATTCTTGAGTTTTCCTCCTGAATTTATCATTTGGCTATATTGTTTTTAAAATGAGTAATTTAACCGCCCAATTTTACTACAAACCAAATCTTAAAAATTTTCATGAAAGCAAGATCAATTAAAGGAAAGACAGCAGCAGAAATAAAGCAGGCACTGGAAAAAAGTATGACTGATGGATTTCAACCAACATTAGCCGTTGTTCTTATAGCAAATGATAATGAACGAAACGCAGTCACTGAATTATTATCAAAAAAAGGAATTCAGATCTTCGGCGCTTCTACTGGCGATAATTTTACTGACGGAGAAATTGAATCGAATGCAATTGTGCTCTTATTACTTGAGATTGATCCTGCATACTTTCAGTTAGCGATCAAGGGGACTACTGAAGGAACAATAAAAGAAATTGCAGAACAGATAGGCAAATCAGCGCTTATGAAATTTAAAAAGCCTGCATTTCTTGTTATATCGGGCGGGCTAGCTGTAGATGGTGATGAAATTATTACAGGAATTGAATCTGCCTCTGGAAAAGGCACTACTATTATCGGCGGGCTGGCTGCAGATTCTTTGAAAATGGAAAGAACTTACGTGTTCACCAATGATAAACTTTTCGATTATGGATTACTTGCATTGATACTTGATGAAGAAAAGATCAGTTTGAGTGGAGTGGCAGTTGGTGGATGGAAACCGGTAGGCATGGACAGGATAATTACAAAAAGTAATGGCAATGTTGTTTACACTATCGACAACGAACCAGCATTGGATTTTGTTTCACGATATGCAGGCCTAAAAGATCTTGATACAAATAATGGAATGAATTTTATGATCAGTAGTAATTTCCAGGTACAGTTAAAAAGGGAAGGTAAACATCCGGTAATGCGTACACCTATGCAGGCGAACCCGGGAGACCGTTCAATAATTTTTGCGGGTAGTTTACCCGAGGGCTCAAAAGTTAAGTTATGTTTGTTGCCCGGATTTGAAGTAATTGAAGCGACTTTAAATGAATTCAATAACTATAAAAAAGAGCAGCCAGAACCCGATGCCATCATTTTATTTTCCTGCGCCGGTCGGCAAATTACTTTAGGGCCTTACGTGAGTGAAGAAATAGATAGAATAAAAAATATTTGGAATGCGCCACTTGCAGGTTTCTTTTGTTATGGCGAAATTGGAAAAGTAGATTCGGGTGAACACGAATTTCATAATATGACTTGCTCACTGGCTACATTAACGGAAAAATGAGTCCTCAGCTTCAAACGATATCAGATCTTATAAAAAATTCTTCCGGCATAAGTAATGCTGAAAAGGAATCTCTTCTTAAGGTGATCAAAGAGGCAGACAAGAACCAGTCAATGATACAATTCAAGCTTGAGCGGATCGAAAAAGATAGAAATACTTTGTCTGTAATGCTGCAAGAAAGTATCGAGGACCTTCAAAAAAAATCACTGGCGATCGAGGAGACTAACAAAGCACTCATACAAACTTTGGAAGAATTGAAAGCCACCCAGGCACAATTGATACAATCCGAAAAAATGGCTTCGCTTGGTGAACTTACCGCAGGTATTGCTCATGAAATTCAGAATCCACTGAATTTCGTCAATAATTTTTCAGAAGTAAGTAATGAGCTCATTGATGAAATGACAGAACAACTTGACAAAGGAAATGCGGAAGAAGCAAAAGCAATAGCCAATGAAGTAAAGATGAGTTTAGAAAAGATCAACCTGCATGGCAAACGGGCCGATGGCATTGTGAAAAGCATGTTGCAACATTCCAGGACCAGCAGTAATAAAAAAGAACCGACAGATATAAATGTATTGGCTGATGAATATCTGAGACTGGCTTATCATGGCATGCGGGCTAAGGACAAATCATTTAATGCAGCTATCAAAACTGATTATGATGAGAACATTGGTTTGAT
>DASYQG010000207.1:0-1884 GCA_036005825.1 Chitinophagaceae bacterium
GATGTAATCACATTAGCAGTTTTTCTTCCTACACCCGGTAATTGGATCAACTCATCAACAGTCATTGGAATTTTTCCATCGAATTTTTCCATTACCATTTTCGCCATGCCGATCAAATGTTTTGTTTTATTGTTGGGATAAGAAATGCTTTTTATAAATGGAAACAATTCATCAAAATTTGTTTTGCTTAATGATGCAACGTCAGGAAACTTTTTAAAAATAGCAGGAGTGGTCATGTTCACTCGTTTATCGGTGCATTGCGCGGAGAGAATTACTGCTACAATTAATTCATACGGATCTTCGTAATCCAATTCAGTCTCAGCTTCGGGTAAATGCCTCTGAAAATAATCAATAACGAATTTGTAGCGTTCTTTCTTGGTCATACTGCAATTTAAGCTAAGAGATAAACAGAGGAAAGAAAAAGAGATGGAGTGAACTGACCGGAAATAAAAAAGCATCACAACAATTAAGTCATGATGCTACTAATCATTTTAAATCTTCTAAACTGTTTGTTCGGTTTTTTCCTTTGCGTAGTTCAAAACATTCAACACGACTTCGGTACGTGGTGATTCTTTGATCTTGTCTAACCGCTGCATTGAAGTTTTCAGTACAGAAAACTTTTCGCGTAGCGACCAGTTTTTCTTTAATGCTTCTTCAATAGCGGTAGTTTGCTCAGGAGTTGTCTCCTTGTACAAATACAGTAAAAGATCCTCGGGGGTAAATTTTGTCATTGGCAATCCAATTGATGTCCTAAAATTTTGTGTCCTTAAAAGAGTGAAATTCGAAACGTCCGCTATTAAAACGGCTCATAGGTTGCCATATTGTGCCGGATTCGCTTATTTATTCTTAACATCGGGTTTTTCCGGTATTATAAATATGTCCTCATTATCCCTTTTCATAAGGTAATTCTCACGGGCATATTTTTCAATCGTAGCCGGATTATTCTTAAGTCGCTCAGATTCAGCTGTCAGCATCGTGTTTTCAGCCTGGTACCACGCTTTGCTAACCTCAAGTTCTTTCAGCTCACGATGATGCTCCATTTGGGTAAAAACATCTCGTGGATCAAAAAAAAGTATCCATATTATAAAGGCAGATACTGAAAGAAAATACTTGTTTTTTAACCAGGTAGGAATGAGGTTTAGCAGTTTCATATTATTGGAATTTTAGGAAAGAGGTCAGGTTCCTGACCCCGGTTTCAGCGATCACTTTCCAAATTTAATCTTTCCTTTCGGATAAATTGCAGACATACCCAGCAATTCTTCAATTCTTATCAACTGGTTATATTTTGCCATCCGATCCGTTCTTGATGCAGAGCCTGTTTTTATTTGCCCGCAATTCAAAGCAACCGCAAGATCAGCGATTGTTGTATCTTCTGTTTCACCACTGCGATGACTCATGATCGTATTGTATCCGTTGTGTTGTGCTAATGTAACAGCGTTGATCGTTTCAGTCACCGTTCCGATCTGGTTTACTTTTACCAGTAATGCATTTGCAATTCCTTTATCAATTCCTTGTTGCAGCCTTGTTACGTTAGTTACAAAGAGATCATCACCCACCAACTGGCATTTATCACCGACAGTTTTAGTCAGCGATTTCCACCCATCCCAATCATCTTCGGCCATGCCATCCTCAATGGAGGCAATTGGATATTGCTTTACCCATTTTTCCCAATATTTCACCAACTGTTCACTCGTCATTTCTTTTCCACTGCTTTTATGAAAAACATATTTTTTCTTTTTGCTATCCCACAACTCGCTGTTAGCCGCATCCATTGCAATCACGATTTGTGAACCTGTTTTATAACCAGCAGCATCGATCGCTGTCAATACAGTTTCAATTGCTTCTTCATTGCTCTGAATATTTGGAGCAAAACCTCCCTCATCA
>DASYQG010000208.1:0-6804 GCA_036005825.1 Chitinophagaceae bacterium
TTGGCGGCTGTTAATATCGGGTTTTCTCTTGTTGACCCGATTATTTTGGGCAAGCTGATCAATCTGGCTGCTTATCATACCGATCCTCATTTTTCTCACTGGCATGATTTTCTTTTTGCAAAAGCCACTATTACTGAAAGAATACCGAAAATCAACAAGAATGGCGTTGTAGAAATAGTTGTAAAAACAAAGTTTCTTTACGGTATGGTATGGTTGCTGCTTGCTTCCATCACTGTAGCGATGATAAGCCGGATCGCAAAAAATTTCCAGGACTATTTTCTCAATGTGGTCATTCAAAAATTTGGCGCCAAAGTTTTTACTGACGGCCTGCAACATGCCATGAAATTGCCTTACCAGTTGTTTGAAGACCAGCGCAGTGGTGAAACACTTTCGGTATTAACTAAGGTAAGAGCAGATGTAGAAAAATTTATGATCAACTTCATAAATATTTTATTCGGTGTTATTATTGGAGTTGTTTTCGTTTTTGTATATGCTGCCATCTTCATACACTGGAGCATCCCCATTGCCTATCTTGTTGGGATTACCGTGCTTACTTTTATTACAAACAAGCTTAGCAAAAAAATTAAATCCATTCAAAAAAATATTGTTGGCCAAACAACTGCACTGGCCGGTTCCACCACCGAATCACTCAGAAATATTGAATTGGTAAAAAGTCTTGGGCTGACGCAGCAGGAGGTTCAACGTTTAAATAAAAATACATACAAGATACTCGGGCTTGAATTAACCAAAGTAAAACGCATAAGAAGTATCAGCTTCATCCAGGGAACTATGGTTAATACCCTGCGACAGGTAATTCTTTTCATATTGATGTGGCTGATCTTTAAAGATCAAATGGATGCCGGCCAGTTAGTCACTATGCAAATATTTTCTTTTTTCGTGTTTGGCCCTTTGCAGGAGATCGGCAATATCCTTCTTTCTTACAGGGAAGCTGAAGCGTCGCTGAATAATTTCGATACACTGATGAAAAAAGAACCTGAAAAAGATCCTCTTCATCCAAAACCTTTGGGTAATATCAAAACACTTTCCTTTAAAAATGTTGCCTTCAAGCACCAGACTGCTTCTCAAAAAGCGATTAATAACATAAGCTTTGATGTGCGAACTGGCGAAACGATTGCGTTTGTGGGACCAAGCGGAAGCGGCAAATCTACTTTGATGAAATTATTAGTTGGACTTTACCGGCCGCAGGAAGGAAAGATCTTATACAATAATTTGGATGAAACAGAATTACGGTTTGATGATCTGCGCAACCAGATCGGGTTTGTGACGCAGGATACAAATCTTTTTAGCGGTACTATTAAAGAAAACTTATTATTTGTAAATCCATCCGCAACAGAAGAAGAAGTGACGGACGCATTAAACAAAGCTGCCTGCCAAAATTTATTAGTCCGTGCAGAAAAAGGACTAGACACAATGATCGGTGAAGGCGGATTAAAATTATCGGGTGGCGAAAAACAACGATTATCTATTGCAAGGGCCTTATTGCGCAAGCCAAAGCTGTTATTATTTGATGAAGCTACTTCTGCATTAGATTCATTGACCGAGGAAGAGATCACCGATACTATCCGTGATATATCTCAACAGGGCAACCAGGTAACTATATTGATTGCCCACCGTCTTTCCACTATCATGCATGCCGACAGGATCTATGTATTGGAAAAAGGAGAAGTGGTAGAAACAGGTAATCATGAAAAATTATTGGAGGAAAAAGGATTATACTATGCTATGTGGCGCCAGCAAATTGGCGAAAGGAAAAAATTAACAGCAGCATAATTGTTAAAAAAGGAAACAAGTCACCATGTTCGGTTTTTTATTTGGAAAAAATAAGATCAAAGAAGCCATAAAAAAAGGCGCCGTTATTATTGATGTAAGAACGCCACATGAATATGATAGTGGAAAAATTCCCCGTTCCATTAATATCCCGGTCGACAGGATCTCTGTAAGCATTGAAAGAATAAGATCAATGAAAAAACCGGTGATCGTTTGTTGCGAATCGGGCATGCGAAGCAATACAGCAAAAAATATATTAAAGTCTGCCGGCCTGCAGGAAGTTTATAATGGGGGAAGTTGGGAATCCGTTTTGAAAATTATCAACAAACTTTAAGGATTCACTTTCACTTTTATGGTTGCCGTAAAAGTATTGGCTCCATGATCCTGGAACTCTACAAAAATACTATAGTCTGTTGGAACTGTAACCACCGCTTTATAAGCCACACGGTAATCAAGGGTTGATAAAAAATGAGTTTCATAATAACCTTCTGCCATTACGAAATTGTTAGCATCATTTTTTATCTGCACTTTCCCTTTATACAGTTTCTTATCATCAGTCACTTTGCCTTCTACAATTATTGAATCGCCGCTCGTGTATACCTGGTTTGCTATGGGTTTTGAAACTGTGATGACCGGGAATACATCATCATTTTGATCGATGGCATCAAGGGTTTCTTCTTGTGCACCTCCAACTTTTGAGCAGGATATCAGGATCACACTTGCAAAAACGATCATTCCAATAAAATAGAAACATTTTTCATTGTTACTTATTTTCCTCTTTCCCTTTCCACAGATCTGTGAAGAAGTTTGATTTTTCCAATTCTTCAATATCGCTTAGTTCCACTTCGATCGCTTTAGTACTTTGCGTTATTTCTATCAGCGATATAATTAAAGATGTCAACAGGCAAAGTAAACTTACAGCAAAAATATATTTTGCTATTACTTGCCAATCACTGTAAATACTATACATCGTTATCACACAACATACAAAACTAAAAACTCCCAGGCCTTGCATGTACCTCACTAATATCAATCTCCTTCTTAAACTTTGTATCTGGTAGATCATAGCAGTGCTCTTCTCTCCTCTTTTATACTCATCGTGCAAACGCCTTACAAGGTTGGCTAATGCAAGAAAACGGTTGGTATAAGCCAGCAATAACAAACTAATAGCAGGAAATAATAAAGCCGGTGTATTGAACGTAAGTTCCATGCTTAAAAATAATACTGCTTTCTTTAAATCTGATAAAATATTTATTAACCCGGCTCGATTACTACTATTAGACTTTCGTTGCAAGTTTATCCTGAGCTTGTCGAAGGACACACTTCAGGGTTCTGTTCTCTTATCAGCATTTTAAACACTAGCCTTAAATATCAACCCTTTTACAAGTTTTACGATCGAAGCTAAAATAAAAATCCCTCCAAGAACAGCAACGATCGATGATCCTGCAGGAAAATCATAATGAAAAGAAAAGTTGAGACCTAAAAAACTTGCCAGTATGCTAACAAGAACAGCTATAATAAAAACAACTGTATTGTTCTTTGACAGAAGAATTCCGGATACTGCCGGTATGATAAGAAAAGAAAAAACCGGTATCACGCCATTAATTTTCACCGCAAAAACAATTGCCAGGCCAATAGAAATATAAAAAAGGAAATTCCAGACATTGAATATCCCGATACTTTTACTGTCGCCATTTTCAAATGCTTTTGTAAGAGAGAAGAATTTATGAAAAAAAATAAGCTGAAGAGCAGCGATCGCACCAAAGATGATCCCGATAAGCCTGATCTGTTCCCAGCTTGTTGATAAAATATTTCCGAAGAGTACCTCCTGTATATCAGAATCGCCATGTGGTGTTTTTGAAATAAGCAAAACAGTAAGCGCCGATGCAAAGGCATATAAGATCCCAATGATCGCTTCTTGTTTTAATCGTTTATCAGTTATACTTATGAATGACATGAGAATGGCGCCTGCTAAAGTAAATATGAGCGGAATGGATGTTAAGCCTGTTCCCATAAATACAGCAAATGCAACTCCTAAAGAAGATATTTGACCCAACGCCAGGTCGACAAACACGATCCCCCGACCGACGACATGAACACCCATATAAGATAACAATACTCCAGTGAGGACTGCCGCAACAAAAGCCTGTACCATGAAATTAAGCTGAAACATTTCGAACATAAGAGTTAGTTTTAATTTATTTAAGAGCTGCTGTTAAATGATCAATATTATAATCAAACAAACCAAAATAATCTTTTACCGGATCAAAGGCGCCAACGGAAGTGGCAAGTGTTAATTCTTTTGCTCCAGTTTGCTTCGACACTACATCAGATGATGACGTAGTAAAATAAGGAGATGATACGATCACTTTTATTTTATTGGTTGTTACTTCCTTTATTACTTTCACTAACTGCGACGGTGTTGGTGGAATACCGGGCTTGGGTTCCATAAAATCCACGATCTGTAATCCAAATCTTGTTTCAAAATAAACCCACTCGTTGTGGTAGGCAATGATCTTTGAGCCTTTATAGGGAGCCATCTTGCCCTGCCATTCTTTTAATTTGGTATCAATTTTATTATTAAAAGCAACCAGGTTTGCTTCATAAAAAGATTTATTAGCAGGATCAACTCTTTCAAGTCCATTAGCAATATTTCTTGCAATTGTTTTTCCGTTAATAGGGTCGAGCCAATAATGCGGATTGCCATAAATATGAATATCGCCTTCTGCCCTGTTAGCTGAAGTAGGAACCTGCAATAAATTTACTCCCTCAGATGCATCAACATAACCAGCTGCACCTTTTTGAATTTTTGTATTGCGTGAACTTGAAAGCAGTTGTGGTGACCAACCGGTTTCAAGATCAAGCCCAACGGTTACAAAAAGATTGGCTTTTGTTAAACTAATTATATAACTCGGTTTAGGATCTACAAAATGCGGGTTCTGATAACCAGTGGCAATTGATGAAACAGAAACTTTGTTTCCGCCAATGATCTCAGCAATACTTTTCATGTCTGTAGTGGTAGTTACTATCTGGATCGTTCCGGCAAATACAAATGAGGAAATACAAAAAAGGAACAAGCTAAGAATTGATAATTTTTTCATAATAATTTATATAAAATTTTTAATACTGATGTGCCCCGTGTGCGCCAATCACAAATATCCAGCGCAACCAGGCCTGGTAAAATCTTTTGTCAATGTTATCATCAGTTGTTTTTGTTTCAAATTCAAGTTTTGAAAATTCGGTTGCATACCAACCAGCCGTCAATGAAAAAGCATTTTCTTTAAGAGTTTTATCATAAGGTTTTTGCCCATAGTCATACCGGCCGGTCAAAAACCACCGCTTTGCCAATTGGTATTGAATAAATGAATACATGCCAAATGAATTGACGGAAAAATTATCCATAAGGTTCGCATTACTAAAATAAAATTCACTTTGCCAGGTTAGGGAATGATAGGTATTCAACTTTACAGGTTTCCATTTATAGGTAAGATCAACCACACCCATATTCGAAACCCTTGCCGAATCATTCGGACCGGAAATACCACTTAGCCCCAATTCAAGTGTATTATCATCATTAAGTGTAAAAAAATTCTTTAGATGGCCTACATATAATAAGCGATTACCTTCACTTCTTGTAAATGCCGGTGACTCCGAATATCCCGATGTTACCTGGAAAAGTAATTCCTGGTAAAAGGCTTTTGTTGGTAAAAGCCAGCTTAATGATAGTCCTTCATCTTTCAATCCCTCCTCGCCAAAATAATTAACATAGGCATTTGGCATATCAATAAAAGGAAGTGCATGTGGATGTACCGTATTCAATCTCCCAATGGCGCTTCTGAATTTTCCCACTTTCAATTGCAAACTTGCAGGAAGTGATAAAGTAGTTAAATACCCTTCTTCCACTTCTACTCCATACTTGCCGGTTTCAGGATCTCTGCTAAATGAGAGAAAAAAATCAGCTCTTGCATAAGGATCAACAGCTGCCTGCAATGAAACCTCAGTTTCATTTAAATAAAAATTAAGATTTCTCTGTCCCTTACTGATATATGATCCCTGGAAATCACCGATAACCCCGATATCGGGGTTAAATGAAAGACTAGACCTTGTTTGAGGTGCAACCGGCGGAGGAGTAGTCTTCATTTGCTCCTCGATCTGTTTTAATAACAATGAATCTTTTGATGTGCTGTCAGCCGTAACCTGCGACAGGCAAACATTATTGATTGATACTAAAACAAGGGATAAGAAGATGGTTGCAAAATATTTTAAAAACCTTATATAGTTCATGATTGATAATATGAAAAGCTCAAAATGAGCGATGCTTCAAATGAAATATTTGATTTGATTGAGGGGTAAGAAAAGTTCTTACAACATATTGGCAGGAGGTCCGCGATTTTCTAAAGCAGAAGGATGAGAAAATTTATCAAATGAAATTGATCTTGTTATCGGATCGTTTTGTTTAGTAATGGGATTGCAAAATTCAGGATACACAAGATCATCTGCATCCTTAGTTACCTGGTAATTACATATACTGCAATCAGAAGAAGATTTTACAAGATCGGAGTTATCATTTTTTTCAAAACAATTACCACTGCAAACATGATTTGAAAAAGAATTATTACTTGAATGTGTGTGCAGAAGCTTAATGCTGTGGATAAGCAACAACATCACCAGCAATATTGCCGAAATACATCTATGAATATATCTGTTCTTAAAAAGCACTCATACAAAAGTAGGACTAAATAGTTTTTGCAACCATGTTGCCTTGAAAAAATTTGCAACCCTGATTGCAACAAAAAAACTTTGAAGTGCCGGGTTCTTAATATTTGCTTGAAATATTACCTCACTTTCAGCATTGCTCTTACCTGTTGGGTAGCCCCGTTTTGAAGTCTTGCATAATATACGCCGGTCGCAAATTTTTCTGCATTAAAAGTAACAGAGTATTCACCCGGGCTTGTATATTCCTGGTCGACAAGTGTAGTGATCATCCTTCCTAATGTATCAATGATCATAACAGAT
>DASYQG010000209.1:0-6083 GCA_036005825.1 Chitinophagaceae bacterium
TGCCCTCAAACATTGATTTCATTGTTGAGACGCCGGGGTAGCTCAGCTGGTTAGAGCACTGGATTCATAACCCAGAGGTCGGCAGTTCAAGTCTGCTCCCCGGTACAAAAGGCTCATATTGAGCCTTTTTACATTTATGTACTTGTCCGGAAACTGTAACAAATCTATTCAGCTTTTTCAAAATCGAATTCTGTTGTCTTCTTTTCCCTTTTATATTTTGAAAAAATAAAAAAGGCTATCACTCCTATACTTGCTATCAAAATTCCATATAAAGCAAACCGCCCAGTAGAGACAAAAAGAAATAACCAGATACCGATAGAAATAACAACAGGTAACGGGAACAGGAACATCTTATAGGGAAGAGCTTTTGAACCGAACCTGCTTCGCAATAATGAGACCCCAATACCTTGTGCTATAAATTGTATCAGTATTCTCATAGCAAGTATCGAAGAGATCACCTGGCTTAGCTTCATGAACAAACTAAAAATAAAACCAAGAGCACAAAGAAAGATAAGTGAAACATAAGGAAAGTTTTTTGTCGGATGCAGCTTTGAAAATATCTTAAAGAAATTTCCATCAACCGCCGCTGCAAACGGTACTCTTGAATATCCAAGTACAACCGCAAACAACGAAGAGAATGCAATGCAAAGTATCAGAACCGTAACAATAACCCCAGCTTTATATCCATAAATATTTTCCATAAAGGCACTCACTAAATATTTATCACCTTCCAGCACCGATTGCCAGCGTATCACTCCCATTACACTTATATTCATTAATAAGTATAACACAGAAATGCCGGCAATAGAAATAAAAATGCTTCGCGGAATATTTACTTCCGGCTTTTTAATTTCTCCACCCAAATGACAAACATTATAATAACCAAGAAAGCTATAAACAGTTTTTACAGAGCCTTGTCCAACCGCGGCCCAAAACGCATAGGAAAAAAAAGATGCTTCACCCGTTGGAATTAATTGAACAGGATGTTCCTGATGCATTAACCCACTGATGATGATCCAGAGAATTGTAAGCACAACGATCGAACCCATTACAACAGATATCTTCCCAATCGTTTCTATTTTCCGATAGAGCAAAAGGAAAACAAGAATGACCAAACTGCCGGAAATTATCTTTTCCTGAATCGGAGTCAGTTGAATGATATAAGTAAGATATTGCGCAAAGCCGATCGCTCCGGATGCAACAACTAATGGTGCTTGTATAGAAGTTTGCCAGACAAATAAAAAGCTCATTAGCTTACCATACTTTTCTCCGTAAGCAATGCGATGAAAATTATACGTCCCGCCCGCCAATGGATAAGCAGCTCCGAGTTCACTCCATATCATGGCATCAATGAAAGCAGTGACTGCGCCAAAGATCCATGCCCATAAAAACAAACCATTATTAAACTGGCTGACAACAAAAGGCATTACCACAAAAGGCCCAATGCCAACCATATCTATCATATTGATAGAAGTTGCCTGCAGTAAGTTGATCTTACGGTTGGTGAGTGGTGTGGACATTAAAACAATTCAAAGCGTAATTTAAATTGCTTTCATTACAATAAGGAAAGTAGTTGTTTGTCTTCTTTGCGAAATCAGAAAATAATTTTTAAACCTGTTTTACAAACGCATTGATCCCTTCCACCAATACATCAAGATTCTTTGTAGTTGTATAAACATTTGGAGTAACACGAACACTATGAATATTTTCCCAATTGATACCAACTGTGTGCACTTTATATTTATCAAGCAAAAAGCCATCAAGTTCTTCCGGTTTTTTTCCTTCGATAGAAACATTCCCGATAGCACAGCCCCATTTCGGAGAGAAAGAGGTTTGCAGTTTTACTCTTGGAACATTCTTTACTTTATCAAACCAATAGTTCTTTAAATAATGCAGTCGTTTTTCTTTTCTTTCATTACCGATCATTTCATGAAAATCTAATGCTTTGTTGATGGCCTGTTCGATGAACATTGGTCTTGTGCCCAGCGCTTCAAATTTCCGAATATCGTCTTTCATTGGATCATCGGTTGCAAATAACGGATATAAATTTTTGATCTTGTTTTTTCTTACATACATCATACCACTGCCAATTGGCGCATATAACCATTTATGCAAACTGCTGGCAAAATAATCGCAATCGAGATCGGATATTTTAAAATCAAAATGAAAAAGACTGTGAGCTCCGTCTACAATTACTTCAATGCCTCTTTTATGAGCTTCTGCTGCAATTTTCTTCACGGGTATTATTTGTCCGTTCCAATTTATGATATGGGTAATATGTACCAATTTTGTTTTTGCCGTAAATGCATTCACATACTGATTCACCAAATAATTTTCATCTTCGCTTGGCAATTCAAGATTTATCCAAACCATTTTTATACCATCACGAAGTTCTCTTTGTTTATATGCATTTACCATATTTGGATAATCCTGTTTGGTAGCAACAATTTCATCACCTGCTTTTAATTGTAATCCAAAAATGACCGTTTCTAATCCTTCAGATGAATTACGATTAATAGCAACTTCTTCAGTATCGCATCCTGCCATTTTTGCCATGTTTTTTCTTAAAGGTTCCTTGCCCTGGTCAAGAATCCGCCACATATAATAACTCGGCGCTTCATTGCTATAATCATAATAACGTTTCATGGCATCAGACACAACTTTTGGAGCAGGACTAACACCACCATTATTAAGATTGATCAGGTATGGTGATACGGTGAAAGATTCTTGTATATAATACCAGAAATCTTCTTCACTTGCCAACTCATCGGCAGAAACTCCTTCTGCATCTTTCAAAGCAGCATCGAGATTTCTAGCCCACATGGGTTTTGCGATTGATGAAAGAACAGCAGTTGCGGAAAATGTGCCGACTTTTTTTAAAAAGCCACGGCGATTGTCGTCAGACATATTAAAGGTTTACATAAATTTAGAATAAAAAGATGGAAAAGCTCTTTTCAAGAGAAGAAATTGAACCTATGTTACAAAAGGCAATGTTTGAAGGCCAGCTAAAATCTGTTAAGTTTTTTATTGAATATCTTCAAAGTTTACTTGAGCCCGACCTGGCACAGCTTAAAAATTTAAAGGAAAGTGGCATGACATTGGGTGAAGACTTTATGCGGTTATATACCAGAACTTTTACCATACTAGAAATAAAAAAAATACTTGAAAAATTATTGAATGACCTGAAAGTAAACAATACATGAAGTGTTGGCGGTATAGAAAAAATCTAATTCATCCTTAACGGAGCGTCGCAATGAAAGCGTAATAGTAGTACTCCAGTTGGCTACCTAATTAAAATCACTTAAATTGAACATCCAACATTTTATTTATGCAAATACTTGAGATAAAAGTGCTGAAAGGCCCTAACTATTGGAGCGTAAGACGAGCTAAACTGATACAGATGAAGCTGGACCTGGAAGAAAAAGAGAATATGCCAACGAATAAGATTCCGGGTTTCAGGGAAAGATTGGAAAAACTTTTACCATCATTAATTGAGCATCGATGCAGTGAAGGTAAACGTGGTGGTTTTTTTCACAGGGTGGATGAAGGCACATGGATGGGACACGTAGTAGAACACATTGCATTGGAAATACAAACGCTGGCCGGAATGGACACAGGTTTTGGAAGGACAAGAACGCCTGAAGGAGAAAAAGAAGGTGTGTATTATGTAGTGTTTAGTTATATGGAAGAGGATGCTGGTGTATATGCAGCAAAAGCTTCCGTTCGGATAGCGCAGGCATTGATCGACGGAAAAGATTATGACCTCGCTGAAGATATTCAGAACATGAGAGTGATAAGAGAAGACACGAGAATGGGACCTTCTACCGGTTGTATTGTTGATGAAGCTGCAAAACGTGGAATACCTTTTATACGATTGAATAAACAAAGCCTGGTGCAATTGGGCTATGGTGTAAATCAAAAACGAATTCGTGCCACGATCGCTTCTACCACTTCAAACATTGCTGTTGATATTGCCTGTAATAAAGACGAAACAAAAATGTTACTGGAAGCTGCAGAGATCCCAGTGCCAAAAGGAACGGTGGTAAGAACTGAAGAAGGTTTACAAGAAGCTGTTGAAAAATATGGATACCCGCTGGTGATAAAACCTATTGATGGCAATCATGGGAAAGGAAATACTACAAATATCAATAGCTGGGATGTGGCAGTAAAAGCATTAGCCGCCGCAGCTGAATACAGCCGCAGTGTGATCGTTGAAAAATTTATTACCGGTTTTGATTTTCGCTGTCTTGTTATCAATTATAAATTCGTTTGCGCTGCATTGCGTACGCCGGCTTCAGTTGTTGGTGATGGAGTACATGAAATAAATTGGCTGATAGAAGAAACAAATAAAGATCCGCGGCGCGGTTATGGTCATGAAAAAGTGCTTACACAGATCACTATTGACCAGTTTACACAAAAAATGCTTGATGATGCAGGTATTACATTAGAAACTATTCCCAAAAAAGGTGAAAGGGTTTTATTGAAACCAACAGCCAATCTTTCTACTGGCGGCACTTCAACTGATGTTACTGATGAAGTACACCCGGCAAATATTTTTATGTTTGAAAGAATAGCAAAGATCATTGGACTTGATATTTGTGGTATTGATATAATGGCAACCGATCTGCGAACTCCGGTTTCTGAAAATGGCGGCGCTGTTTTGGAAGTAAACGCTGCTCCGGGTTTCCGTATGCATATTGAACCTTCTGAAGGTCTTGGAAGAAATGTTGCAGAACCAGTAGTTGACATGCTATTCCCAAAAGGAAGTGCAGGAAGAGTTCCCATTATTGCCATCACCGGAACCAATGGTAAAACCACAACAACAAGATTGACGGCGCATATTGCAAAGAGTGCAGGAAAGAAAGTCGGTTATACAACAAGTGATGGCGTTTATATACAAAACCAAATGATGATGAAAGGTGATTGCACCGGGCCTGTCTCTTCCCAATTTGTTTTAAAAGATCCAACTGTTGATTTTGCGGTATTGGAATGTGCCAGAGGTGGCATTTTAAAATCTGGCCTGGCATTTCAAAATTGTGAAGTAGCAGTTGTTACGAATGTTGCTGCAGATCATATGGGTCTTGGCGGTATTCATACCGTGGAAGCGATGGCAAAAGTAAAAGCCGTGGTGCCTGAAACTGTTTTTGACCATGGCTATACTGTGTTGAATGCCGATGATGACCTGGTTTATAAAATGAAAGATAATCTTGATTGCAATATTGCTTTATTCAGTATGGATGAAAATAATCCGCGAATAAAAGAGCATGCGGCAGCTCACGGTTTGTCCTGTGTATATGAAAACGGGTATATCACACTGATGAAAGGAGGATGGAAAATTAGAGTGTTGCATGTAAAAAATATTCCGTTAACATTTGAAGGAAAAGCCATACACAATATTCAGAACTGTTTACCAGCAGTTTTGGCAACCTATCTTTTCCGCGATATTACGATCGAAGATATAAGAACGGGATTACAAACATTTATGCCAAGTGCAAACCTGACACCGGGTCGTTTGAACTTCTTCCATTTTAAAAACTATACAATACTTGCCGACTTTGCTCACAATCCGCATGGTTTAAAATTGCTTTGTGATTTTGTAAGTAAACTTGATTACCCTCTTCGCATCGGTATTATCAGTGGCACTGGCGACCGCCGAGATGAAGATATTCGTGAGCTGGGAGAAATTTCCGCAAAATATTTTGATGAGATCATTATACGCTGCGATAAAAATTTAAGAGGAAGAACTGCAGAAGAGATCATCAGATTATTAAAAGAAGGAATTGAAAGTGTAAACCCTAATATTCCTGTAATGACGATCCCGAACGAGAACCAGGCGCTGGATTATATTTACGAAAATCCAAAACACGGGGCTTTATATACAATTATGTGTGATGTGGTGGCTGGCGCATTGGATAAAATAAGAGAGCTGAAAGAGAGAGAGGAAAAAGAGGAAAACCCTTTTATTTTCAGTAATTAAATTAACCCAAAAACCTTTTGGCATAAAACTGTGCAAACCTTATTTTTGCACCCCATTCCGAAAGGATGTTAGGCTGACCCATGGTGTAATGGTAGCACTACAGATT
>DASYQG010000210.1:0-2674 GCA_036005825.1 Chitinophagaceae bacterium
AAATCTATATGATCCGAAATCACCACTCGCTAATGAAGATGGGTTTAGGAAGGACTATATTGATGCAATGAAGGAATTAAAAATAACCAATATGCGTTGGCCGGGCGGGAATTTTCTAATGGGTTATAACTGGCAGGATGGTATCGGACCAAAAGAGCAACGTCCTGCCCGTATCAATCTTGCATGGGGTGGTATTGATAATAACCATGTAGGTACAGATGAATGGATGAAATTGAATAAATCAATGGGGAGTGAAAATATTGTTTGTGTAAATCTTGGCCTTGCTACAATAATGGATGCTGCCTATTGGGTTGAATATTGTAACTATAAAGGGGGAACTTTTTACTCCGACCTGCGAGCAAAAAATGGTCATAAAGAACCCTACAATGTGAAGATATGGGATCTCGGTAATGAAGTGGATGGAATGCCCTGGGAATTGGGTCATAAAAATGCAGAAGATTATATTGAAATAGCAAGAGAAGCAGCCAAAGCAATGAAGGCAGTTGACAACTCGATCAAACTAGTTGCCTGCGGATCATCATGGTATAGTCCCGGCGCATGGGATGATTGGAACCGCAAAGTGATAGCGGGACTCGGGGATCGTGTTGATTATATTTCTGTCCATAGTTACTGGGAAAATTCTCCGGATTACTATGCTTATATGGGAAGCAGTGCCAGGATCTTTGAAGATCGTATTAACCTTACCGCCGGCGAGATCAACGCTATATCAACAATAAAAAATTTTAAAAATACAATTGGCATTTCAATAGATGAATATGGAGCGTTCGGAAGAAGCTTTTTGAACGTACTGCCGGTTGCTCAATCTCTTAACTCTTTTATTCGCCATGCCGACGTTGTGAAGATGGCAAATTTTACCACAATGACCTCTCTCCTGTCAAGCGAACCTAATAAAGGAACTTACAAAACTCCTCTGTTTTATACATTTAAGCTTTTCTCAAATAATTGCCTTGGTAACTCCATCGATACGTATGTTCAATGCGATACTTTCAATACAGAGAAACATAAAGGCATCCCTTATTTGGATGTAACCTCCGTTTATTCAAAAGAAACAGGTAATGTTTTTATTAATGTGATCAATCGCCACCAGGATAAAGCAATTACCGCAGATATATTGAATACCAGCGGAACATTTTCTGGAAAAGCACAGGCAAGTATTGTGAATAGTGATTCGTTAAAAGACCAGTTTTCGTTTGATAAACAAAGTCAATATATACCGGTAATAAAAGAAATATCTGCAGATAACAATAAAATAACTTATTCATTTCCGCCTCATTCATTTACACAAATAAAGATCCCGATAAAGAAAAATTGATCCATGAAAAAAATATTGCTGATTATATTGCCGCTAACATCTCTTAAGGGCTATTCACAACTGAACCAGGCTGTGATTGATAGTACTAAGTATCCACATCTAACCACATTTACTGCTCAGCAGGATCATGAAAACATGAAGCAACAATTAGGTATTACCAAATTGAGGCCGGGTCCAAGTGGAAATGAGTCTGCACCTAATCATGCTAATTATGATGAATCGATCGCTAATCCCTGTCCGCAACTACCAGATATACTTACATTGAACAGCGGAAAGAAAGTAGCAACTGCAGATGAGTGGTGGAAACAGCGTCGTCCGGAGATCATTGAGGGTTTTGAAAAAGAAGTTTACGGTCGCATGCCTAAAAACATCCCAAAAGTTACATGGACAGTTAAGGTCATCGATAGAGAGTTTGTCAATCGTATTCCTGTTATTGCTAAAATGCTCGTAGGTCATGTTGATAACAGTGAATATCCATTGATCAATGTTGATATTAATATGATGTTGGTGGTACCGGCAAATGTAAAAGGGCCTGTTCCTGTATTGATGATGTTTAGTGGTCGTCCTTCTTTTCCTGCACCTGCACAACCAGCGCCGGATGAAATGGATAAAATTAATGCAGCCTTCAAAGAGCTGATGATAAAAAATGATCCAAGTCTGAAAACGATTTTTGAAAAATATCCGGCGTTTCAACCTATCACAAGACTTCCACCACCTAATTTTTTTGCGCCAGCAAAACCTGATGAAGAACTTACACCACAGGAAAGGTTATTAGCTGCAGGCTGGGGTTATGTAACACTTGAAACAAACAGCATACAAGCTGATAACGGTGCAGGTCTTACAAGGGGAATTATTGGTTTGGTAAATAAAGGCCAGCCTCGTAAACCAGATGATTGGGGTTCATTGCGTGCATGGGCTTGGGGTGCTGCGAGAGGATTAGATTATCTTGAAACTGATACATTGGTTAATTCAAAGAAAGTTGGGATCGAAGGTGTGTCACGTTATGGTAAAGCAGCATTGGTTACAATGGCATTTGAACCTCGTTTCGCTGTTGGGTTAATTGGTTCTTCAGGTAAAGGTGGTGCTACATTGCATCGTCGTGTATTTGGTGAAGCAGTGGAAAGTCTTACCGGTAGTGGTGAGTATCATTGGATGGCTGGCAATTATTTGAAATACGGAACAGAAGAATCAACGGTTGGTAAAAAAACCGGTTGTGATCTGCCGGTTGATTCGCATGACTTAATTGCATTGTGTGCACCACGTCTTACATTCATAAGCTATGGTATTCCTGAAAAAGGTGATGCAAAATGGCTTGACCAGGTTGGAAGCTACCAGGCTACT
>DASYQG010000211.1:0-1904 GCA_036005825.1 Chitinophagaceae bacterium
GGTAGCCTGGGAAAGAGAGGAGGATCCGTCGAAAATTAAACAAACAAGGAACGTGGTTGCGCTTATTACCTCCAACCGGGATACTTCTACCTGGAATTTTATTTATGTGTCCAGGGAAAGTACTGAAAGTACAGATCAGAACGAAAGTTTTGCGCTTGTAACTGATGGCAATAAAAGATTTGATATAAAAAAAATAACTGTATGGGATAATGGCAAATCACCTACACTTTATTCAGTTGTCGGGTTTGAATTTTATGCAGATGATGTAGCTGTAGCTGCAGTGCAAAACCCCATGGATACTTTCCAGAAAAAGTTTGTGTGGTTGAAAAATGACCTGGACGAATATTTGAAGCTGATACTGGCAACAGCTTCATCCATCTTATTTAGTTTCACCAATCAGTTACCCGACTAAAAATTTTAATTAGCCTGCCAGCAATACCTGCCACGCCTCTCTCACTTTCCCTTCCGTAAGTAATTTTTTTGCATAAGTGTGCAATTCTTTTTCCATTTCATCAGGATTCATACTGTAGTATTGAATGATGTTTTTAAGATGCGTATCATCAAAGGATGGCTCGATCACCGGCATTTCTTTTACATTGGCCAAATGGCCAAGGTCATTTCCGGTAAGTATATCACTGTTGCGGATGCTTTCAGGCAATGCATCCACACCGATCCCTAATTCAGTATTTGGTTTTGGGACCATAAATAAATTTGTTTCATCTACTTTACAATACCAATCTCCCCCAAGTCTTGCAATGTGATGGATCTTTCGCTGGTCTATTTTTTTATTTTCATCAAGTAATGAGTCATCAATAAGCATTCTTATTACTTCGCAAATAACAAGATTACCGGCTCCGCCTTCTTTACCCAATGGTTTTATTTCGATCACCTGACATTCCATTTTTACTTTACTCTCTTTTACCATTGGCGGTTTAACTAATGTAGCTGGCTCGGAAGTGAACCCTGCTTTTGCAAATTCATTTACTTCTTTTGGAAATTCGCAGCTGGCAAGCGAGACCTGGTGAACCATCTCATAAGTAACGATATTGATAACTACTTCGGGAACTTCCATCACATTTTCCAACGTATGTTTTGTTGTATTGTCTCTTACTCTTCTTGAAGGAGAAAAAATAACGATCGGCGGATTGGATGAAAACAAATTAAAAAAACTGAATGGGCTAAGGTTTACATTTCCCGCTTTATCAATAGTGGATGCAAAACAAATAGGCCGGGGCGCCACCACATGCTGCAGGTAATATTGCTTTTCCGCGGTCTTCAGGTCTTTTAGGTCAATGATCATAAATTAAATTGGAAAACAAATATCCGTAAAGATGGAATCCAAAACTTTGAAACGATTAGAATCCTTTTAACCCGTCTCTTTACCATTTATAAATTCTTTTGGAGCTATGTAACTTAAATTATCCCATCTTCGTTATACGAAAGACTTCGTTTAAACAATTGAAAAACAATAAAACCAATTAGTCATGAGAAAGAATCTTTTTTTAATGCTGACGATAACAGCGCTGGGTTTTACGACAATGGCCCAAAAGAATGATAATTATGATGACAAGGACAGGATTGAAGGCAGTGGCAATGTGATCACGAAAGACTTTACTGTAAAGTCTTTTGATGAGTTGATTGCCAGCGGCGTTTTTAATCTTCAGCTATCGCAGGGCGACAAGGAATCAGTAAAGATTGAAGCGGACGATAACCTGATGGATCTGTTCATTGTTGAAAAT
The DNA here is from genome assembly GCA_036005825.1 of Chitinophagaceae bacterium. Taxonomy (GTDB): domain Bacteria; phylum Bacteroidota; class Bacteroidia; order Chitinophagales; family Chitinophagaceae; genus VBAS01. Next base: position 1,740 of record DASYQG010000211.1, read on the forward strand.
GAGGGCTCTACTCTTAAGATCAGCATGAAGAAGCATTCAAACTTCAACAGCAAGAAACAGATGAAAGTATATATCACTTTCAAATCTCTAAAAAGCATGAACCTGAGTATGGTTGGCGGCACTTCTTCTGACGAAAAATTAAAATTTGCAGATCTGAAGCTAAAA
>DASYQG010000212.1:0-5237 GCA_036005825.1 Chitinophagaceae bacterium
ACTCACACCACTTACTCCTGAAATAGTTTGCAATCTTTCCTGCACCACATTCTCGGCGTAGTCGGTTAGTTCAAGTAACCCTTTGCTTTGGCTTTGTATCTGTAAAAAAAGAATGGGATCAGAATCGGAGTCGGCTTTGCTTACGGTTGGCGGTGCATCAATATCCTGTGGCAGGTTGCCAAGTGCCTGCGAAACTTTATCCCGGACATCATTAGCGGCTCTTTCAAGATCTACATTCAATTCAAACTCAACAGTAATATTGCTGCTACCGGTTGAACTGGTTGAAGTAATATTTTTTACTCCCGGTACACCATTAATGGCTTTTTCAAGAGGCTCGGTTATTTGTTGTTCGATGATATCAGCATTGGCGCCGACATAAGATGTTCTCACATTCACCACCGCCGGGTCGATCGCTGGGTATTCACGAATGCCTAAATATTTATACCCGATACCACCAAAAATTATAATAACAATGGAACAAACCATTGCAAGTACCGGTCGTCTTAAACTTAATTCTGAAAGATTCATTTGAATATCGAATGTCGAGCAAGGAATTTTGAATGATTAACTATCGTATCACTTTTTAATTCAATATTCCTTGTTCCTTGTTCATAATTTTTTTGTCATCAGCCTTTGCACTACTATCATCACCTGTTGCGTCGTCCCGATAACTATCGGGATACATCCAGTAATTCTATTCAAAATCTTTTATCTCCGGCTTAAAAGCGGGAGCAATTCATCTATTGCACTTTCTTCAACTTCACATCTGCCCCTGGTCTTAAAAACAAAAGCCCTGTTGTTATAACTGTATCACCAATACTCAAACCTGTTAACACCTGTACATTAGAACTATCCCTGATGCCGGTGGTGATGTCTGCAGGTATTGATTTTCCTCCTTTATACAAATACACTAATTTTTTCCTTCCCAGTGGTTGCACAACAATTGTTGGGATCATGATTGCATTCTCATTTCGACCCAATACGATTTTCACTTTTGCAAAAACACCGGGAATCAAAGCTGCATCTCCATTTTTTACAATTCCCCTGATCGCAAGACTTCTTGTATTCTCATCCATCTTAACTTCTGCAGCAATAATATTTGCTGAATAAGTTTTATCAGAACCATCGATAGTGAAGTTGATGCTTTGCCCGGTTCTTAATTGTGAACCATATTTTTCCGGCACATTAAATTGAATTTTTAATTGACTCACCTGGCTTATTGTAGTAACAATTATTGACGGAGTAACATAAGCACCTTCGCTGATGTTTTTCAATCCGAGCTTGCCGCTGAATGGGGCCAATATCTCCGTTTTGCGTACAGCTTCTTTCACAATATCTATATCGGCTTTCAGGTTACTCACCTGCAAAAGACTAAGGTCATATTCCTGCTGACTGATACCCTGGATCTTTATAAGTTGTGCCTGCCTTTCTTCTGTTTGTTCAGCGATCTTTAATTGCACTTCTAACTTTCTTAACTGCGCCTGCAGGTCACCATCGTATAATTTGGCGAGCATCGCTCCCTTGCCAACAAATGTTCCTTCTTTTACATTTAATCTCACCACACGTCCAGATACCTCCGGATGGATCTCCGTGGTTTCATTTGCCATTATCGTTCCCGGAATTTCTATATCAGAGCTAAGAGGGCGGGTAGCAACTATCATGGCATCTGCTGTTATTACTTGTGATGGTGCTTGTGCGCCGGCAGGTGGAGTTCCATCTTTCTTTTTATCTCCACAGGAGATCATTACCGAGCTTAAGGTCAAAAAAAATATTACAGAAAGTAGTTTAAAATTGTTCACTGTTGTGCAGTTGTGATTAAAGCTTAAAAATAAGTACTTATCAGGGTTAAAATTTGACGCTGCAAACTTATAAATCCTTTGGTACTCAAAAAATTAATTATCTGGCTGTTACGAAAGGTTTTTTCAAATGATAAAAGGAAGAGTTCAGGCTTTTGGGAACAAAGTATGTTTCACTTTGTTCGATTTGTGCAAAAGGTCCTGTTTTTCTTTGCTCAGAATAGTGACATGGCCCATTTTTCTACCCGGTTTGGTTTGTTTTTTTCCGTAAATATGAACAAAGGCATTGTCGATCTTCATTACATCTTCAAGTCCTTCATATTTCACATCACCATTACAACCTTCAGCGCCGATGAGATTGACCATGATCGAAGGAAGAATTGCATCTGTATTTCCCAAAGGATATCCGAGCATTACCCGCCAAAGCATATCAAACTGGCTGCTGTAATGAGCTTCGATAGTATGGTGACCACTGTTGTGAACTCTTGGCGCTGTTTCATTCACGAAAACATCACCATTCTTATCAACAAACATTTCTACAGCAAAAATGCCGGGTGATTTGAAATTACGAACGACAGTTGAGGCTATTGCTTCAACCTTATAAAGAGTTTGAATACTTAATTCTGCAGGGCAAAGCTGATAGTCCAATAAATTCAGATCCGGGTTGAAAAGCATTTCAACCGGAGGGTAAAGAGCTGTTTCGCCTTTTTCATTCACGGCAACCATTTGAGCGATCTCTTTATCGATCTGGATCATTTTTTCCAAAATGCTTGGTGCATTAAATGCATTTCCGAGGTCATCTTTATTCTTTAAGATCTGAACACCGCGGCCATCATAGCCACCTTCCCCAAGTTTGTGAACGGCCGGTAAAAACCCAATATGATTTTCTATTTCGGCAAGGCTATTAGTTAATACAAAGTCAGCAGTTGGAATTGAATGTTGATGATAGAATTGCTTCTGTAAAATTTTATTTTTTATAATTTTTAATACCGATGGTCTTGGATAAACTTTCACTCCTTCACTTTCTAACTTCTCCAGTGCTTCTACATTTACATTTTCAATTTAAATTGTAATTGCATCGAGGCCTTTACCAAAGTTATAAACCGCATCAAAATCTTTTATATCGCCTTTGGTAAAGTGATGACAGAGATGAGCAGCAGGGCATTCATTGTCATTTTCCATTAAATAAGTTTCAACAGGATAATTGGCGGCTGCCTGTAAAAGCATTCTTCCTAATTGCCCACCGCCAAGGATACCTGTTTTTTGCATGGCGCAAAGATAGGAGAAGCATTTCTGAGGTTTATTGAAATAGAAACCTTAAATTGAATATAGAATCGAAAACCAAACCGCCCAGTTGCATACTGTTTCTACATTAGATGAAAAGGAATTGCTCTTGCTATTAAAGCAAGGGAATGAAAAAGCTTTTGAAAGAATATACAACTTACACAGCTCACGGCCTTTTGGAAACATATACAAAATGGTGAAGTCCGAGTCAACCAGTCATGAAATATTGCAGGACTTTTTTCTAAAGATCTGGAATAGCCGCGCCAGCATTGGTCCCGAAAGAACTTTTCGTTCCTATCTTTTTCGCATTGCAGAAAATAATGTGTATGACTTTTTTCGTAAAGCGGCAAGAGACAAAAAATTACAAACCAAATTGCTTGCAGGAGCAACTAATGATCCTACATTCCCTTCAATAGGTCGGGGGTGGATGTTTGGGCTGAAATATCATTTTACTAAAACTGGAGGTACTGATCAATAAAAAAAATTCATAACCCCGTTCATTAATTTGGTCAATTGAAATTTAAACTTGGTGTAAAAGTCAATTTGTACCCCGAAATGTGATTTATCTTAACATCCGGAAACGAAAAAAAATAAAACAAGAATTAGCAGAGGAAAAATTTTCACAGATCGTCTTAGCTATATAAGAACGGCATTAAGTGTTTTTATAACGAAAACCATTAACTATTAAACCATGTCACAATCTGACTGCCCGTCTTTATACCAAATCGATACAAGACAATGGGTCTCGAAGTTGTCTGAAAAAATTGGTAGCTCCCTCACACTCGATGATATTCCCAATTCTGAACTACAAAAATTTTGCAGATCAGGTTTTCAATGGATATGGCTAACAAATGTTTGGCAAGGAGGTCCGGATCTAAAAGAGAGGGATATAGTTGAAAAACTTGCGATCAGCAGTTATCGGGTGGATGATAAACTGGGTGGAAACTCAGCACTTTTCCATCTTAGAAAGCGAATGCAGGATTATGGTTTGAGTTTAATGTTAGATTTCATAACTAATCATTCTGCAATAGATAACGAATGGGTAAATAATTTTCCTGATTATTATGTGCAGGGAAATGAAACTCTTCTTGTAAATGAACCAGGGAACTATATAAAAATTAAAAATGAATGCGGTGAATTGATCCTTGCGCATGGAAAAGATCCTTTTTCACCAGGGCGGCCAGATACACTCCAGCTTAATTACGGTAATCCTGCTATGCAAAGAGCAATGATGAACGAATTGATAAAAGTTTCAGGGCTGTGTGATGGTGTTCATTGTGAAATGCCAATGCTGGTTTTCCCCGGAGTATTCGAAAAAACCTGGAACATTCAAAGCAAACCTTTCTGGAAGGAAGCTATAAAAGGTATTAAAGAAATTAATCCTGATTTCAGGTTTGTGTCAGAAGTGTACTGGGACCAGGAAGGAATGTTGCTTCAACAACAGGGATTTGATCACACCTATATTTCAAGCAATGATATGATGATCAAAGGAAGGTTATCTCAATCCCTTGAGACAGTATTTGTAGAAAGATCAATTATTGCCCAGGAAGCGAATTACAACGACATAAGAACTATTCCAATAAATTACTTGATACCCAGGGCCGATGCCTGTTAAAATTTTCATAGGCAGCTAAATATTTCTCATGTAAGCAGACAGTTTTGGTTAAAGCCTCTTGTTTCTACAAGAGGCTTTTTTTATTAATTGGGAAGCAAAGAACATTATTAGTTCAGTATGTCAATTGTTTTCAGGCATTGGTACATTACTTCAACACAAGGATAAAACTGAGTTTAAATTTATGATCAAAATAAAACAAGAAGAATATTATTCGAAATAAATTTCTCGTAAGCAGACAGTTTTGGTTAACGCCCCTCGTTTCTACAAGGGGCTCTTTTATTCTATGCGGAAACAAATTATTTTGGTTATTCAGCTTGTCATTTGTTATTGGCTGTTCGTACAATATTTCGATACCTGGAAGAAAAAGGGGGTTAATTTTACCTCAGAATAAAGACATCTTTAAAATAATTTTTCTCATAAGCAGTTAGTTTTGGTTACTCCTCCTGTTTCTACAGGAGGTTTTTTTTATTGCATGCAATTAAGGCTTTTTTATAATTTTGTATTATGCTTCCTGATTATCCTCACAAATTGTTTTCAGATAA
>DASYQG010000213.1:0-3906 GCA_036005825.1 Chitinophagaceae bacterium
CGGTATCTTTTTTCTTTAATTCTTCTATTGCAGAATAAATATATTTAGAATGAATGGCAAAGGTGAACCCTTGTGCATTTGCCTGGCGTCCATTCAATACACCAATTACTTCTCCATTCTTATTTAGGATTGGGCTACCGCTATTCCCGGTATTAGCTTCAATTGCAATCTGACAACTTAACGAATCTCCATGAAAACCTTTTTTTGAACTTAAGTACCCCTCGTTATAAACTATATCATCTTTTGGATAACCAAGTGTAAATATTGGAGCTGCCAATTCAGCGGATGATTTACTTATAGAATAAGGAATAGATCCTGTAGGCTTATAGCTGGCATCTTTGATCTTAAGTATTGCTATATCTCTTTCTTTATCTGTAAAAACTACTTCTGCGTTAAAATCTTTTCCATTGGCTCTTTGAACAGCAATATTTGTTGCGCCTTCAACAACGTGAGCATTAGTAACAAGATATCCTTTAACATCAATCAAAAAACCAGTACCACCTGTTTTATAATTTATAACAGGGGTCTTTGTTCCCTCCATTGTATTCTTAACTGCATTCTTAACAACATTCACATCCTGAGCTAACTTTGTAGTGATTTTTTTCTGGTTGTCAAGATCACGACTAAGTTTTACAAATTCACCCTGGGGTACTTTAGGTGTCGCAGACCAGACCAATAAGCTGATTGTAAGTGTAGTAATACCTGCGATAAAAGCGGCGATCATTGCAACCCGCTTATACTTTCTCCACATATAAACAACTTTTGCTTTGCCTTTTAATCTGTCTGAATTGATCAACCCCTTTTCAGCAAGATCAATATGCACTTCATTTAAAGTTGATTTGAACTTGCGCAGTTCACCTACTTCATTCATTTGATGAATAAACAAAGTGTGTTCAACTACCATCTGATCAACTTCCGGATTGGTTTTACGCAATTGTTCGAAATAAACCCTTTCATCCGTTTTCATTTCACCGCGGATGTAGCGTTCAACAGCTTCTAATAATTGAATATCTTCCATCACTTACCATTTTTATATTGAGCGAAAAATAATTTTTTCAATCTCATAAGGCACTTGTACTTCTGGTTCTTTGCATTGTCAGCATTCGTATACCCAAACTGGCTGGCTATATCCTGCATGTTTCTCTTCTGAATGTAAAAAGCTTCAATAAGGCTTTTACAAGGTTCACCCAAACTACCGATCGCCTTTTCCATCATCGCAAATTCCTGGTCCTTTTTTTCGTATTCCTCAACATCCTCTTCTACCGGAACTGAGCCAACCATGCTTTCCACCTCATTCGTGTACCGGTTATACTGCTGTAATTTCTTTAACCAGATCCGCCGGCATACCGAGTAAACGTAGGTTTTTATCTGGCAATTGAGCTCAAAACTTCCTGACCGGGCCTTTTCCAGCAACACGATCATTGCTTCCTGAAAAATATCTTTAGCCTCCTGGGCAGAGCCGTTGTTGTTGATAACCAAGCTTTGAACCATATTAAAATTGTCCTTATAAATGGTTTCAACTGCCTTTTTATCCCCCAAAGCCAATCCTTTCAATAACTCGTTTTCTTTAGTATCAGGGTTCACTCGTCTTGATTTAATACAATTATTTACAATTAGTAACCCAAAGAAAACCAAAAAAATCTATTTCGGGGTGGGTTACCTTTTTCTTTATCGGGTATAAATGCCGAATTCTATTGTTTAAACAAAATCTAAAAACAGAAAACATGAAAAAGCTTTTTATCGTATTGGCGATCGCAGCTGCATTTGCATCTTGCAGTGATGACAAGAAAACTGAATCAACAACTGAGACATCTGCAGCAACAACTGAATCAGCTACGACGACTGCTACATCGACATCAACTGAAACTTCAGCTCCTGCTTCAACTGATGCTTCGACTACTACAGCGACTACAGCTCACTAAGATTTTAATATGGCAAGCAATCGTTAGAGGCCATCCCGATTCTTCGGGGTGGCTATTTTTTTACAAACAGTCGTTCTGGTTTAATTATTTTGTATAAATGGCTTGCTTCTTAAATATGAATACTTATTTTTGAGACCGAATGACAATTACAAAAGCATATCGTTGGTTTTTTTATTATTACTTTTTTAGCCAGAAGCCGGGATTGCTTTTGTTGAAAGCTTATTGAGTTTAAAGATCAAAAATCAACATAAGGAGTCCCGGCAAATCGCCGGGACTTTTGTTTAAATATGGATACAAGAGTTTCAATACAGGGTTATGAAGGCAGCTTTCACCAGGTGGCTGCTCAACAGTTTTTTGGGAAAACTGTCCAGGTATTGCCCTGCGCCACTTTTCGGGATGTTATTAAGATCGCTTCTAATAAAAAAGAAAGCGATGGCGGCGTGATGGCAATCGAGAATTCAATTGCCGGAAGTATTTTGGCCAATTATAACCTGCTTCAAAAATCAAATCTTAAAATAATCGGGGAGATCTTTTTACAGATCAAACAAAATTTATTGGTAAATCCAGGTGTAAAGCTGGAAGATATCCGCGAAGTGCATTCACACACAATGGCATTGCAACAATGCTATGATTTTTTAGATAAACATAAATGGAAATTAGTAGAAACAGACGATACTGCCTTAAGCGCAAAACATGTTCATCAGCACAAAAGCAAACACATCGCTGCTATTGCAAGTAAACTAGCCGCTGAATTATTTCAGTTGGAAGTTCTGGCTCCGGGTATTCAGACGATGAAAAATAATTATACAAGGTTTTTGATGTTGCAAAGACAAGATGTAGCTCAGACGGTTAGTGATGCTAACAAAGCATCTGTAAATTTTCATACGGATCATTCAAGAGGAAGTTTGGCAAAAGTGCTGACGAAGATTGCTGAAGGAGGAATTAATTTAAGTAAGCTGCAAAGCTTTCCAATTCCAGGCAGCGATTTTAAATACAGTTTTCATGCCGATATGGAGTTTGATTCCATTGATCAGTTTGAATATGTGATCGATCAAATAAGACCGTTAACTGAAGAGGTAAAAATTTACGGGGTATATAAAAGGGGTTTGTGGAAGTAGAACCACGATTAAAAAGATTTAAAAGGATTATTAGGAAATATGGAAACAAGTAAACGATTAGAAGATATTGGGGAATATTATTTTTCTCAAAAGCTGAGAGAGATAGATGAGCTGAATAAGCAAGGAAAGAATATTATCAATCTCGGTATTGGCAGTCCTGACCAGCCACCGCACCCGGATGTGATAAAAACTTTGCAGGAAGAAAGTGCAAAACCGAATGTCCATGCTTATCAGTCTTACAAAGGCTCACCGATCTTGAGAAGGGCGATGAGTGATTGGTATAAGAAGTGGTATAATGTTGAACTGGATCCTGACACAGAGATATTGCCATTGATCGGAAGTAAAGAAGGCATCATGCATATCTGCATGACCTATTTAAATAAAGGAGATGAAGTTCTGGTGCCGAATCCCGGTTATCCAACTTACAGAAGTGCAGTAATGCTTGCAGGTGGTAAATGCAAAGAGTATAAACTGAGAGAGAAAAATAATTACGAGCCGGACTTTGATAAATTATCAGGGAAAAGTTTGAAGAAAGTGAAGTTGATGTTTGTAAATTATCCGCAAATGCCAACCGGGCAATTGCCATCAAGAGAATTATTTGAAAAGCTGGTTGCATTCGGAAAAGAAAACAACATCCTGATTATTCATGATAATCCTTACAGTTTTATACTGAATGATAATCCAATGAGTTTGTTGAGTGTCGAAGGTGCTAAAGATTGCGTAATCGAGTTGAATTCATTGAGTAAATCGCAAAACATGGCTGGGTGGAGAGTTGGTATGCTTTGTGGTGCAAAAGAAAGAATTGAAGAAGTGCTACGGTTCAAAAGTAATATGGATAGTGGTATGTTTCTTCCGGTTCAGTTAGC
>DASYQG010000214.1:0-5792 GCA_036005825.1 Chitinophagaceae bacterium
GACATTTATTATTACAAAACAACTGGATGTAACAAGTCCCGCTGCTTATAAACAAGACCAGGATGTAGTGAGAGTAACCGCAAAACCAGAAGCATTACCATTTTCTATTGAAACAATGATGATCAATATTGATAACATTAAAAGTAATAGCTGTACAATAGGACTGGTATGGGATAATGTTTTTGCAGGCTTTGAGGTAACATCCGATGTTGATAGTAAAGTGATGGCGCAGATCAAAGGCACAATGGAAAATGATAGCAGGCCTTATTTTGCGGCAGCACAATATTACATTGATAATGGTAAAGACCTCAACAAAGCTGTAGAATGGCTTGATAAAGCTTATGCTCAAAATCCTGAGGCATTCTGGGTACTTTATCAAAAAGCCCGTGCTCAAAAGATGCTGGGTAAAAAGACAGAAGCTATTGCCACTTCAAACAAATCAATTGAGATAGCTAAAAAAGCAAAGAACGATGACTATGTTGCTTTGAATGAAAAGTTGCAGAAAGAAATGAAGTAATATCTTTTCAGAAAATATTTTAAATCCTGCTTACAGTGGGATTTTTCTTTTTGCCATCATTGGCTGCAAAAGAAGAGCAAAAAGAACAACGCCGAAAGCGCCAATGGGATTTAACCAAAGAAAACCTAAACCGATCAATTTCAGTTTAGCCGGGATATAAATCGCGAAGATCAGTAGTTGCGTTAATACCGTTGCATAAAAAACGGCCGAGCCATTCGTGATCTTTTTAAAAAATAATGCTACAAGGAAAACGCCAAGGATCGGTCCATAGAAAACAGAGCCGAGTTCATTCACAGTTTCAATAAGGCTATTTCCAAGGTTGTATGAATACATCGCCACGATCACACAAAAGATGCCCCATAAAAGTGTGTAACGTTTCGACATTCGATATTCATCTTCGCCGGTAACTTCCTTTTTTGAAAATCGCCGGTGAAAATCTACCATAGTACTTGATGCCAGAGAATTGATGGCCGCTGCTATACTGCCCCATGAAGCCAAAAAAATTATGGCGATCAATAAACCGACCATTCCTTTTGGAAGATTATCAACAACGAAACGAAGAAAAATATAATTCGTATCACTTGTATCTCCCTCAATTTTTTCTGTTTGCATCCAAGTCTTTACTTTTTTCCGAATGCTATCAGATTGATGTTGCAGTTGACTTAGCTCCATGGCTTTACTATCTTTTTCTTCTTTAGTTTCCGCATTTGCAAAAAGAGCAACGTTTGACTTCTTTTGTTCAGACAGATCATTGTAAGTTGTTTTAGCAATAGACAATGAATCTTTATGTGATGTATTTTCTAATTTATCTAATTGCGATTGATTAAAAAACAATGGCGCATTATTGAATTGATAAAAAGTAAAGACCAACGCACCGATCAAGAGAATAGCAAATTGCATTGGCACTTTTACAAGACCATTCATCAATAAACCCATACGACTTTCCGTAAGTGATTTAGCAGTAAGATAACGACCGACCTGGCTCTGATCAGTCCCAAAATAAGATAGGGCGAGAAAGAAACCACCAATGATGCCGCTCCATATATTATATTTATCTCCCCAGTCAAAACCATTTCCTTTTTCAAACCCAGTAGTGATCACATTTAGCCTTCCAAGTTTACCACTCACCTGTAATGAATCAATAAAGCCAACACCTTCCGGCAACATATGCACGACCATATACGCCGCCAAAAACATTCCGGCAAAAATAATGATGAGTTGCAGCTGTTGTGTATAAGCAACTGCTTTTGCGCCGCCGCTAAGTGTATAAATTATCAGCAAACCGCCCATGAATAAATTTGTCCAGTAAATGTTCCATCCTAATAGAGAAGAAAGAATAATTGATGGAGCAAACACGCTGATGCCAGTTGATACTCCTCTCTGCAATAAAAATAAAAATGAAGTGAGTGTTCTTGTTTTTCCATCAAACCTGTTTTCAAGAAACTCGTAAGCAGTATATACTTTTAACCTGCTAAAAATTGGAACGAAGAAAATACAGATGACCACCATTGCGATCGGTAAGCCAAAATAATATTGAACAAACCGCATTCCATCTGTATATGCCTGTCCCGGTGCCGAAAGAAAAGTAATCGCACTTGCCTGTGTACCCATAATGCTTAGCAATACTAATCCCCATGGCAGGCTCCTGTTAGCAAGTATATAACCATCAAGATTGTGAGTGGTACGGCTTTTATATAAACCATAAGCAATTATTCCGATCAGTGTAGCGGCAAGTATTATCCAATCAAGTTGGCTCATGAAAAGGCTTTGGTAAAAAGACTAAACAAGATGATAAGCAGTATAAGAAAAACAAGAACAAAAACATACCACTGGCCCCATGATTTAAATAATGGTATTTTATCATTGCTTTCCTGCATGCTCTATTTATTTGAAATTATTTTTTCCTGATCAATCCTGAAAGTAGAAGCCCCAACGCTAGGCCAATTAATAACCCAATGGTAACTCTTTTAATAATAAATCCAAGAGCGAGTCCAATTACAACAGTAAATATCACAGCCATTGTTCTTCTTGTGTCATCCCCCTGCTTGCTCATTAAAATGCTTTTTTCCTATTTAATGCGATAAGATTAGCCAGCAAACGATATGCACCCGGTACACCAGCAGGCAGTTCTCTGAAAAACACAAGACCGGTATATGTAAAATAGCCACGACCATATTTTGCGATCAATAAACTTCCATCATCTGGTTTTTCACCAGGATCATTCATGGCAAGTATCTTTTCAAATTTCCCGGCAGAGTCAACCGCATCATAGATACTTCTTTCCTGTATCCATCCTTTAAAATCATCCTGGTTTATTTTATTGGGAAAATTCAGGGCAGGATGTTCAGGTTGCAAAAAAGTTACCGTCGCATTTTCATCTGTCACCCTGTTTCTTGTAATTGTAAAATCATATGGACCCATCTTCGATCTTACATTACTTATAAAATTGCTCGTGTTGTATTGTACAATAAGATTACCTCCGTTCTCCACATATTTCATTAGTTTGTCATAATAGTTGCTAAGCCAATCGATCGTATTATAAGCTCTTACTCCAACAATGATGGCATCAAACTTATCCAAAGGATTTTTTGAGATCTCCTTTTGATTCAAACGGTTTACTTCAAAGCCCATTTGTTCCAAAGCTTCAGGCACTTTATCTCCTGCACCAACAATATAACCGATCTTTTTACCATAGGTTTCCACATTCACAACTTTCATGGCCACATCAGCTTCATGGAAATAATTAATAGCAGGAATGTGGTCGTATTTTATTTCGTGCTTATCGCTTTTAATTAAATTATTTCCCAAAGTATCAGTAACCCCAAATAAAATATTCGAAGACGTTTTAATATCCTTGCCATTATAATCAAACCCTAATGATTGACCTTTTGAATTAACCCGGACTTTCTGTGTTGTAAAAGAGAAATTATTCAGCGGTTTCTTATCAGTTTCAGAAAGAGCCACGATCTTTCCTGTAAAATTCCTTTTTAATCCTTTTATTGAAACAGTACCACTTGTCTTGTCATTTCCATTCATAATGATCTTTAGGTCTTCAGAAGGGGTAACAAGAACAGGAGGAACAACAACCAGCGGCCAATACAATTCTCCTCTTACAGGATCGGTGAATTTATATTTAACGGCTCTTGAAAAATTAAGATCCTCCCCTTCAATATTTACTTTAACAGTAAGAACGTAACTCGGTTGAATATCAGGAATCCCAATTTTTGTTTGATCATTCACATTAAAATAACCGGGTTCCATTTTAGTTTCCAGCCAATAAGGCTGAGTGATCGGTTTTGAAGAAGGAACAAAAATTGTTTTAGCAAAATTTATATTCCTGTTTCTTGCTAAAGGTTGACCCATTAAGGAATCAAATCCATCAACAACAAACCCTTTAATAGTTGCGTTTACTCCCAGCCTGTTATTAAATTGAAAATTGAGACGAATAGAATCTGTCTGCACTGCAAATTGTTCGTTTGTAAAAACATCTATCCACAAACCACTGCATTGCTCGATCAATTGTTTTGTTTCATCTAATTTTTTATTTCTCCAATAACCAGATGGCATTGCATTAAGAGCTTTATACAATTGAACCAAAGCCTTCACCGAATTTTCAGGATGCAAAAAATCAAATGATGCAGAGATATCATTCACCATCTTTTCTATTGCTTCACCACCATTTACTTTTTTCCAACTGATACCTATTCCTTCCATTAGATCGCTCTTTGGTTGATCGCCTTTTATTGCTGTAAAAAATTCAATCGCCTCTCCCCTGCCGGCAGGCACACCAAAGCCCTGGCTTTTATGCTGGCTACGACTTTCTGCCGCAATTTCTCCATAACTTTTTCCAAGTAAAGGATTATAACCACCAACATCCAGTTTATATTGAGTGTCGCTTTGTGTATTTGTGCCACCAAAATTGAAAGTGTTCCAAAGAACTCTTTTTACTTGCCAGGGTTGAACGTATTTTAGTTGATCAACAAACCGAGTTGGATCAGCAGCTGCAGTGAAAGCTTCATTTGCTAAAATTGCAGAAGCAGTATGATGACCATGTCCACCTTCGCCTGTTGTTGGGAATCTTGTAATAATTATATCAGGCTGAAATTTTCTTATTACCCAAACCACATCGCTTAATATCTTTTCTTTATCCCATTTAGTAAATGTTTCTTCCGGATTTTTGGAATAACCAAAATCAAATGCACGAGTAAAGAATTGTTCGCCTCCATCAATTCGTCTTGCAGATAGTAATTCCTGTGTTCTTATTAAACCAAGATCGATACCTTGTTCGTCACCGATCAGGTTCTGTCCGCCATCACCTCTTGTCATTGACAAATAACCCGTGCGGTATAATCTATCTTTTGACAAATAAGCGATCAACCTTGTGTTCTCATCATCTGGATGAGCAGCAAGGTACAACACAGACCCAAGCACATTCAATTTCTTGATAGCAAGATAAATGTCCGCAGATGTCCATGTTTGTGGCGATTGGGCGAGAAGGCTGATAGATAAGGTGGCAGTTAGAATGAGACCGTAAATTTTCTTCATCCGGCAAATTTATTCAGCGAATATAAGTCTTGCTTTACAAACTGGCTTAGCCGATGGCATAAAAAAGACCCCGCTTATGGGGTCTTAGATTTTTATTAACTCGATTTATTGGTTAATTCTTCTTTTCCTTATCATTTCCATTATTCACTTTTTTACCAAGTTGCTCTAGTATTTGCAAACCCAATAAACCACTAATACCTCCGTTGGCATTATCACCACCGCCGCCGATCAATACGTCAGGCATGATCTTTACATTCTGACTTGCGATCGACTCCATCACTTTTAACTGGGTGAAGTTATTACCGCCCATCGCCTCAACAGAAAGCTTGTATGATTCCGCATTTGATTTACCAATGGCCAGAATTTTCTCAGCTTCGGCATTACCTGTTAAGGTGATCTGTTCAGCATTTGCTTTTGCAAGCAATTCAATTTTTTCTGATTCGGCTTTTGCGAGCAATCTCACTTTCTCTGCTTCTCCGGTTGCCATTAATTTCAAACGATCACCTTCTGCGTTTGCCTGCAAACGAACACTGTTTGCATCACCAGTCGCTTTTTTAACTGCAGCGTCAGCAATACGTTCTGCGATCAATACACCCTGATCAGCTTTTACGATCTCTTTTTGGATTTCAGCTACAGCAGTTTCTTTTTCCAAAGCCTGTCTTGTTTCCTGTGCTTTCTTCTGAGTTTCGTAAGTTATTTTCTGCTCTTCCGCCAACTTACGATCAGTAAG
>DASYQG010000215.1:0-1528 GCA_036005825.1 Chitinophagaceae bacterium
TTCTCTTGCAGGAAAACTACTGTTACTATCAAAATACTTTCCATACACTTCATTGATCTCTGAAAAACGGTTCATATCAGTAATAAAGATCGTCGTCTTTACTACATGATGAAAACTCATGTCCGCTGCAGTTAATATCGAACGCAGGTTATGCATCACCTGGTGCGTTTCCTGTTGTATATCCTGGTTCTTTAATGCGCCGGTGGATGGATCGATGCAAATTTGACCGGAAATATAAAGCATATCCCCCGCGAGGATCGCCTGGTTATAAGGCCCGATAGGTGCCGGGGCAGATGGTGTATTGATGATTTGTTTTTCCATTCATTTTATTTAGGGATAACGAATTTAGGTTTATGCCCTTTCTTTGCAAAAAATAATGTATGCGGCTGGTGGTATTGACAAATGAACAATTGAAAGAAGAGCTTTTATCAAAGGGGATAGATGCTAGTTGTAAAGTTGATTGGATCAATTCTTCAAAAGAGTTTTTATTACATACAGATGTTGATGCTGTTATTGACTTGTTGTTTGAACAAAATGGCTATAATACTTCTTATTTGAGTGATTTTGTAAACAGGCCGGTTTTTGTGAACTCAATAAATAAAACGATCGTTGAAATTGGGTTGCCTGTTATTCGTATCAATGCATGGCCGGGATTCTTAAAAAGAAATATTGCTGAAGTATGTTGCACTAATGATGTAACTAAAAATGTAGCAGAGAAAATTCTGAGTTTAATTAACAGGAAAGCAGAATGGGTTCCTGATGTAAAAGGTTTTATTTCTTCAAGAATAGTAAGCATGATCATCAATGAAGCCTATTTTGCTTTGGAAGAAAATGTAAGCACAAAAGAAGAAATTGATATTGCAATGAAATTGGGAACAAATTATCCTTATGGCCCTTTTGAATGGTGTAAAAAAATTGGTTTGAAAAATATTGCAGCGTTGTTGACTGAATTATCTCTGACTGAAAAAAGATACCAACCAGCAGGTCTTTTATTAAAAGAAGCTAAAGAACAATAATGGCATTAATATTAAACATTGATACGGCAGTTGATATCGCTTCCATTTGTCTCGCAAAAAATGGAGAAGTTCTTTCTATTGCTAAAAATGAAAGTCAAAAAGATCATGCTTCATGGCTTCATCTTGCTATTAAAGAGATTTTTGAAAAAAATAATTTGGCGTTAGTATCGGTTGATGCTATTGCAGTAACCGGCGGACCGGGATCTTACACGGGTTTGAGGATTGGAATGGCAACTGCAAAAGGCATTTGTTATGCATTAAATAAACCGTTGATCAGCCTGAATACTTTATTGGTAATGGCGAATGCTGCTAAGCAAGTGAATGCTGATCTTCTTTGCCCGATGATCGACGCAAGGAGAATGGAAGTATTCACAGCCGTCTATACAAAAGAATTAAAAGTTGTAAAAGAACCGGCAGCAATAACTTTGAATGAAAATAGTTTTGATGAATTTCTTTCGAATAACAGCATTTGCTTTTTTGGAAATGGCAGTAATAAATTCAGCGCAATTAAA
>DASYQG010000216.1:0-6407 GCA_036005825.1 Chitinophagaceae bacterium
CCTTCAACATAGAATTTCGGACGTTAAGGTAGAACGCTTTGGGAGGGTATTATTGGAGTACTAAACAAAATTCGGCTTTCACATGACCAAATCACCATTCTGGCAGATGAAATTTTTCATCGTTTAGAAAAGGCAATTCATCCTTTAAAAGTTCAAGGAGGTCAGATGGCGCTGAATGGTACTCAATAATTTATCAGATTGCATATGAATCTTTCTTAATAATTGTAAATTGTGACCCAGGTTTATTTAAATACCGACCTATTGTTAGCACCACCTTTTAGAAAAAGCGGTTTGTTTGTTTTTCTTGTCCATTGGATGGCCTGGCTCTTACTGCATTTTATCGTTAATATTCCTCTCGTGGTTAATAGCCAAATAGTTTATTGGGAATCTTTCGCTTTTGCGCACTTTCTTATTCCTACGCTAAGTTTTTTGCTGTTCTATTTCGTAGCATTTTTCATTATTCCGAAGATGGCTACGCTCCAAAAAAGATGGTTTTGGATAGTTGCCGCTTCGATGGTCCTTGCCATTCTTCTTACATATTTAAAATTTCGTCTGCAGATATTCCAGAACGAGTATATGTTGAACAAAAGCGCTATGTTTAATAAGGTTCCCCGAAGGATCACGACAGAATCATTAGGCCCGTTCAGTTATCGTTTCAGATCATACGTTCAAATCAATATATTGACCAATGTATCAGTTGTTGTTGTTGCTTTCGCATACAGACTTTTGCTGCTTTGGTTTCAGCAGGAAAAACTCAGGAAAGAATTGGAAAATCAAAAACTGAAAGCTGAGTTATCATTTTTAAAAATGCAGGTTAATCCCCATTTTCTTTTTAATGCTTTGAATAATATTTACTCGCTGGCGGTGATGGAAAAAGGCAAGAAGACCGGTGAAAGTATCATGAAACTTTCCGAATTGATGCGTTATGTATTGTATGAAAAAGAAGATGAGGAGAACAAAGTGAGTCTTGAAAAAGAGATCCGCCATATCAATAGTTATATCGACCTTGAAAAACTACGCCACCTGGATGATGTTAATATCAACTTCTCAATTGAAGGATCTATCAACGGAAAGAGAGTAGCGCCTTTACTGCTTTTTCCATTGATCGAAAATGCATGTAAACACGGTATACTAACCAATGCAGAAAAGCCGGTTGATATTCATTTAAAAACCAACGATCACCAACTGGACTTCACAATAGAAAATTATATTAATACCTATGAGAAAGACAAAACAGGAGGTATTGGCATTCAAAATGTTCAAAAACGCCTTGAGCTACTCTACGGGAAAAAATATTCTCTCGATGTAAATCAAAACGGCGAAAAGTTTATTGTGCATTTACATTTACCTTTATGAGCGAACAAACCGCTCTGTCTATGTTAAAATGCATGGTGATTGATGATGAGCCACTGGCAATTAAATTACTGGAAGATCATATCAGCAAGGTTCCCTTCCTGGAATTGACTAGCACTTTTAATAATCCAATGGAAGCTTTGGTTAATTTCAACAGCAATCCTGTTGACCTGCTCTTTTTGGATATCCAGATGCCTCAGCTCAACGGTATTCAGTTCATGGAATTATTACAAAACCGTGCACAAGTGATCATCACGTCAGCTTATCATGAATATGCGATTGAAGGATTTGAACACAATGTGATCGATTACCTGCTGAAACCAATAGCCTTTGAACGTTTTTACAGGGCAGTAGAAAAAGCATACAATATCAAAAATCCATCTCAAAAAATTAACAAATCGCAGGAAATGCATCCGGCAACAGGAGGCTACATTTTTGTAAAAGTGGAGACCAAGATGGTAAGAGTCGAACTAGATGATATTCTTTTTATTGAAGGATTAAGAAACTACGTATCCATTGTCACAAAAACACAAAAAATAATGTCATTGCAGGTAATGAAACAACTCGAAGATGCATTACCTCCAAATCGATTTATCCGGATACACAAATCTTACATTATTGCATTGGATAAAATAACCAGCATTGAACGACAGGAAATTCTTATTAAAGACAGGATCATTCCGATCGGCGCTACTTATTCAGAGCATTTCAGTAAAATGCTGGAAGGTCGTAAAGCATGATAACCCTTACTTGAAAACTTTTTGAGCATCATGTGCTGACGATGCAAGTGAAAAGACGAATAACAAAAAATCGCGGGATCAGTTTTTTTTGACAAAAAAATGCTATTGTTTTATTCGTTCACCCTTAGCGTCAAACTGGCCGAGCACAGACCCAGTAACATGATCGTCGTCTTTCTTTATCAGTGTTATGCTAACATCATTTCCCATAGCCTGGTAATAAAGGGTCACTTCGTTGTCTTTTACATCCACCTTGGAGCATTTGGTTATTTCTTTACCGGTAGAATCCTGCACTATTCCTGTGAGTATATTGTCTTTTTTATCCAATACATAAATTCTTTTCAGATCACCGTAAGGAGTTCCGGTCACCAATACTTTCCATTTACCTGCAAAAAAATCTGCACCGGTTTTAGATTGAGCATTTACTCCAACTGTTAAAAGCAGGAATAGCAACAGTATTGAAATTGAATTTATTTTTTTCATACAAGAATATTTGAATGTTTAAGTTATTTAAAAAAAACGATAAAAGGGTTACCAGGATCGCAAAAGATTCTTTTTGGCAGGAATCTTCTCTATCGAAAGCACAGCTTGGAGCATTCTTGCAAGATAGCGGCAAGTGCCGAGGCGGGTTTGAATTACTACCCCGGCAAACACGACAGATGTTGAGAAGATCAGTAACTTTAATAATCCTTCCTCCCCCAATTGAAATCTACCCAACTGATCTTTCCAAATTTATGCATCATGAAAAATAATTTCAAATGGTTGCCTTTTGCAGTCCTATTACTGCTGTTAGCCACAGGAAAACTATATGGACAAACCAGTGCAATTAATATTTCTGTTGCAGGTATTGAATATGATGATGCAGGCTTTACCCGGTTAAAAGAAAAAATAAAAACAAATAAAAAAGTGCAGGATCTCAAACAAAGTTTTTCACAAAACACTGCCAACCTCACATTGATGTATGCAGGTGATGCGACTGCATTGTGGGATGAACTGCCGGGTGAAATAAAACAGTCGTTTAAGATCATTACCATTGATGCCAGCCATATTGACCTGCAGGCAAAGAGTTCATCAGCCGGTAGTAATGTGCCAGTCATAAATACAAACAACACAAACGCTTCGTCAAACAATGATGATTGCAAGAACTGTTATTGGAATATCTGTAATTATGATGTTGTAAAAAGTTTTGGCGGTAAAATGTACAAAGGGATCAATACCGATAGTGGAACTTATTATTATAACTGCGACAATGGAATAGTAGTGTGCAAACACATGATGGTAAATGGATATGGAGTAATAACATCTACCATAACTGATACATTGCTAATTAGCAGTGGACCGGTTGGCACCACCTGGAACGTCAATATCATAGATTATAAAAGTAATGGCGTAGAAAAACTGGTTGGGTGGGATTTTTCCAATTCAGGCAAAGAAGGATATAAATTGATCGCAAAAAATATTACAACCACAGTTGGAAGCAAGACCTATAAAGATGTGATAGTCGTCAATTACAATGGTTATTCGCTGAATAAATTTTTTGGAAATGGTTTCAGTAACATGAACTATTACTACGCAAAAGCTGTCGGGCTTATAAGAACCGATACACTCAATTTTGATAGCGATCCTGTTGCTGCAATCAATAAACAGAACAATGAACAAACAATTTATTCAGGTGGTTCGGTTGTTAAGAATGGAATTGATGAAAGCCTTGTTGGACTTTGGAAGTCTCATGACCCAAATACAAATAAAGATGCTTATTACAGTCTGAATGCAGATGGCACTGTTGACTATTATGATGGCGCGGTCACCGATGCTAATAAAAGCAAGGGGGCCAACTATTGGAAGATCGAAGCCGGGTATAATAATAAAGGTATGGCAATTATTGATTTTCAGTGGGCAGGTGCAAAAGATGTGTTGCGTTTTGATCTTTCAAAAAAGAATGATCCTGTCACCGGAAAGCCAGGTATATTATTGAATCAGACTTTGCTTGTAGCTGCGGATAATAAAAAACCATGGTGATTTCTCCAATCAAAAAACCGGGCGAAGATTGAAATGAGCTTCAATTCTTTGTAATCTTAAGGGCTTTAGAATAACCTTCCGTTCCGGTTTCTATCCATAATGCAATGGAGCCTGTAGCATTCGCTCCGTGTTTAAGATCACTCACGATCAATGATGGCTGTTGATTACCATTGATAAATAGTTTCGCCTGCGCATCCTTTACTTCAATTCTAATAGTGTTCCCTTTCTTCATTTCCATATCGGCATACGATTATACCGCTCAGGTGATTCTTTGCGGAAACGATCAAACTTGTAGTCGGGAAAAGAGAGCCTGCAGGCAATCTTTCGCTCTAATTATTCATTGCCCGGTATTTTTTGGGCGACATGCCCATAACAGTTCTGAAGCGTTTGGAAAAATAGTAAGGATCATCAAACCCCATACTGAAAGCAATATCTTTTATGGAGCGGGTAGTGAAGTTCAATTGCTGACAGGCTTTTTGCATTTTCATTTGTACAAAATAATCGATGGGTGCATAGCCGGTCTTTTGTTTAAAAAGGTTAGAAAACCTGGATACGGAATAATTATACTGGCTGCTGAGATCACCTAATGAAATGTTATCATTAATATGCTCCTGCATGAATAATATTGCACTGTCTACACAATCTATTTTATCATTAGCGGCCGGTTCATAATGCCGCGAATTATAAATAAAGAGAGTCAGGAATTCAGAAAGACACATGTTAGCAAATAAGAGATTATCGATACTATAACCCAACTCAAGTGTTTTATAAATTTTAGCAAAAAGAGAAACGATGTCCGCGTTATTTTTTACATGATGTGGTTTGAAATGATTTTGTACAGCCTGCATCTTATTTAACTCAGGCAATGAATCGCCGCCAAAATGTATCCAGTAAATACTCCATGGATGATCTGGTCCACTGCCATAAGCATGTTCTGTATTTTGAGGTAATATGAAGAACTCATTGGGTCCCACTTCATATCGTTGCGAACCTATTTTGTACCAGCCATGCCCGTCAACACAGTAAAAAAGAAAATTTTCAGGCAAGCCCTTTTTCCGGTAAGTGTAATGATCTTTTGCTTTCGGATAATATCCAATTGAACAAATATGAAGATGCTTCAGCAACAAATTGCTCTGCACCCTGGATTTAAGTATTTTTTTAGGGATCTCGATCCGCTGCCGCCCCAGGCCATACCATACATTTTTATAGGAGCCTTCTTTATGATCTTTATCTCTTATCATATATTGCAAGCAATAAGCAAGTAAATTACAGAAAAGTTTTAAACTAGGTCAACAGACAGTGCAAGATGGCAAAGACCGTTGATTAAGTATTTTTATTCTTCTTAAACTATCGATTTATGAAACGAGTTGCTTCCTTATTTATCCCTTTAGCATTTTTTTTAATGACAGCACCAACTTTGTTGAATGCAAAAGTCACCTTGCCAGCTTTTTTTAGTGA
Source organism: Chitinophagaceae bacterium (assembly GCA_036005825.1). GTDB lineage: Bacteria > Bacteroidota > Bacteroidia > Chitinophagales > Chitinophagaceae > VBAS01. The sequence continues at coordinate 5,568 of DASYQG010000216.1, forward strand.
CAATATGGTATTGCAACAAAAAACAGAAGCGGCGATCTGGGGCTGGGCAAAACCAAATGGCACTGTTCAATTAACTTCTTCATGGAATAAAAAGAAATACACAGCTCAATCTGACCAGGCAGGTAAATGGAAATTAAAAATCTCGACACCGGATGCTGGTGGTCCTTATGAGATAACGATCAGTGATGGCGAAGCAATAACGCTGCATAACATTTTAATTGGTGAAGTTTGGCTCTGTAGCGGACAATCGAATATGGAAATGCCGATGAAGGGATTCAGGGATCAACCGATCAAAGGATCGAACGAAGCAATATTTAATTCAACAAATGATTGGATCCGCATTTATACCATTCCCCGTGCGGTTGAAAAATTTTTAAAGGATACAACCAAATCTTCTCCATGGAAGTCAGCCTCGCCGGAAAATATCAGCAACTTCTCTGCTACTGCGTATTTCTTTGCACGATTATTACAACAGCAATTAAAAGTTCCTGTCGCTGTTATCAACGATAGCTATGGTGGTACGCCTGCAGAAGCTTTTATGAGTATTGAAGCATTAAAAGCATTTCCTGAAATTAAAATACATACACCAACAGATACATTCAGATTAAACAACCGCAATGCAACAGTTTTATATAATGGTATGATACATGGTATAGTTGGTTATACAATTAAAGGCTGTCTTTGGTACCAGGGTGAAGCAAATGCAGACAGGCCAGATCAATACGAAAAATTATTTCCTGCAATGGTTGCACAGTGGCGCAATGATTGGGGACAGGGAGATTTTCCATTCTATTTTGCACAAATTGCCCCATATAACTATGCACAATTTCCGGCGCCAAC
>DASYQG010000217.1:0-8184 GCA_036005825.1 Chitinophagaceae bacterium
TTTAATTCCTTTCACATTTCCATTCTTCCATGCAGCAGGCAATGCAGGCAACAATGCAATTTCTTCAGTATGACTTTGCAAAAGCATTTCTGTAATACCTGCGGTTGCTCCAAAATTTCCATCGATCTGGAAAGGAGGATGTGCATCAAACAGGTTTGGATAAGTTCCCCCGCCTCCCATCACTTCTCTTGTTTCCCGCGGATTGATATATGTAAAAGCATCGCTTAAAATTTTATAGGCATGATCGCCATCCTGCAATCGTGCCCACCAATTTATCTTCCATGCCATGGACCAACCTGTACTTATATCACCACGATGAAAAAGAGATTGCTTTGCAGCTGCGGCTAATTCAGGCGTTTCACTCAATGTGATCTGGCTCCCGGGATACAGGCCAAATAAATGAGAAAGATGACGATGCTTATCATTTGGGTCATCCCAGTCATTGAACCATTCCTGCAATTGTCCATACTGGCCAATGTGATAAGGGTATAATTTTTCTTTTGCTTTTATCAAATCATTCTTAAAATCGTTATCTATTTTTAAAACATCCGCGGATTTAATAACTGCTGTAAATAACTCACGAATGATGGACATATCCATCGTGCTCGCCATGCTTACCTGGTATTCTTTTCCATTTACCTTCATTGTGTTTTCAGGGGAAGTAGATGGATTCGTGATCAGATAGCCTGTTTTCGGATCTTCAATCAACCAATGCAAAAGAAATTGAGCAGCGCCTTTCATCAGAGGATATGCTTCTTGCAGCAAGAATTTTTTATCTCCTGTAAATAAATAATGCTCCCATAAATGAGTACTGAACCATGCGCCAGCCATCGGCCAGCAACTCCAGCGTGGCATCGCTCTTGGATCATTCCATCCTTGTCCGCCGGGCGGCGATGTCTTTGCCCAGAGATCTGAGTTATGATGTGTTACCCAGCCTTCATTAATACTATAATTTGTTTTTGCGGTAACAGCACCATTCACTGCCAGCTCTTTCATAAAATCAAATAAAGGCTGATGACATTCGGAAAGATTGGTATTCTCAGCCAGCCAGTAATTCATTTCTGTATTAATATTCGTTGTATAGTTACTGCCCCAGGGTGGTTGCACATTATCGTTCCAAATACCCTGGAGATTTGTTGGGCGGGAACCAGGTCTTGAAGATGCAATCATTAAATATCTCCCGAACTGGTAATATAATGTTTGCAGTTGGTAATCGTCAGGTGACGCAGCAAATTGTTTTAATCTTTCATCAGTAGGTTGTTTTGCTTTTTGTAAATCAATTCCAAGATTTAAATCAACTCTTTTGAACAACGATTGATAATCTTTGATATGGGCAGCTTTTAATTGAGAAAAATTTTTCTGCAATGCTTTATCAAGATTTGCTTTTGCCTCAATAGATGGATCCTTTCCTTCTTTTCCCGGCGATTTATTAAAACCATTAAAACTCGTGGCTTCAGAAAGATAAATAGTAACAGCATTTGCATTTGTTACAACCAACTCATTGTTTTGTTGTTTTGTTGTTCCTCCTTCTGCTACTAATTTTACATGCACTTCAAAATTCATTCCTTCCACATCATCATATACTATTTGTTTAGGCTCATAGTCACGATTAGCAACATACATCGGGGCCTTACCTTTCAACAATAATTCAGTGTTATGAGCAGCTGTGGTTTGAAATTTTAATTTACTTGTAACGGAAGTAATAAAATTGATAGCTCCTTTTTTATCAGCAGTGATCCGTATGATCATTATTTTATCGGGATGACTGATAAATGTTTCTCTTCTGTAATTAACCCCTGCTAATTCATATTTAACTGTTGCAATGGCGTTGTTCAGATTAAGATCACGATAATAATTATTGGCAATAGTATCTGGTACTGGAAAGTTTAACCAAAGATCGGCCAGTGGCAGATATCTTGCTGAATAAGGTCCCTGCATATTTTGTTTCCATAAAGCTGCGGCGCTGTCATAATTCCCGGCAAATATTTGTTCTCTCACCAATGGTAAATATTTTGGCCCATCAGGATTATTTCCCGAATTAGGATAACCGGACCATAATGTATTATCGTTTAGCTGAAATCTTTCTTTTGCAATTCCACCAAAAACCATTGCACCTGTTTTGGCATTACCAAGTGGTAAAGCTTCTTCCCATATCGTTGCAGGAGTATTATACCACAATTTTAAATTCGGATCATCAGCGGTTACCTGTGTTACAGCAGGCTGAGTTATCAGCAGAAATAATATAAACGAAAGTCTTTGCATGTTTTTATAAATGCGTTAAAAAAATATCGCAGAATGATCATTCTGCGATATTTCACTCAGGCACTCATATTTTTATTATTGCTTTTGATAAAAAAGAACTCTATCAATTACATGTATCGGCCCATTGGTGGAAAGGATACCAGCAGTGCGGGCCTGGATACCGGGACTAGCAAGATTCGGAGTAGGAACTGCACTGCCGGGGAAATCGTTTATCCTGAACCGGGAATCTCTGTCATTGATAACACGAAATGCAATTTCGCTTTGAGGATTCAAAGGATCTGTGTTCGGCGGCAAAAGGGTTTTCTCGAACTTGGGATCAGGAAACACATTATCAAAAGAATGTTCTCCCTGCACTATTAAAGAAAGAAGATAGTTTTTTACTTGTGATTGAGGATAATCTTCCCACTTTGTAGCAGGGACGCGGGGTGTTCCAACCTTATACTTTCCAAAATAACAACCGATAGTATCAACAGTAGTTCCACTACTGAATCGTTTGACAGCATCATTGTGCAGGAAGATAAAAGTTCTACCTGTTTTTGTGTATTCATTTGTGTCAATGCCGGAATAAACAACAGCCTGGTACATGCGTTTAAAGATCGTATCGTCGGGAGCTGTCGCGGGACCTAATGCACGATCTTTTAAAAACTGCCACGCAGTTTTATAAATATGCGGATCAATTGTGGTTGTTTCATGTTCTGTATTTTCCTGGAGCTTTAACCCAAATAATTTTTTACAACCTGTAAATGATAAAGCTGACAGAAAAATGCAAATACTATAACCGATTATTTTCAATTGAAATTTTATGGATTTCATAAACTCATTTTTATTTCTGAAAAAAATTAATCTGAATAAGGCGGATTTTGTACAAGTAATGGATCTCTTGTTAAATTGCTTCTTGAAATTGGCCAGAGTATTAGGCGTGGATCGGTAAATCCTGTTTGTGTGATTCCTAAGTTGCGCTGCCTCTGACGAATCAAAGGATCCATGGTTGTTAAAACTCTGCCGGTTCTTACAAGGTCAAACCATCGTTTTGCTTCTCCAAAAAGTTCTAACTGTCTTTCATCAAGAATTGCCGTTTCCATATCGAGCTGTGTAGCCAGGTTGTTGTAGTTAGCAGGGTTAAGATTTCCTGCTTTTGCTCTTGTACGTATCTGGTTAACGATAGCAGTGGCCCCAACCTTATCATTATTCTTCCAATTGAGGGCTTCTGCCCGCATCAATAAAATATCTGCCCAACGATATAATGGCAGCTTCACTTGGTTTTGCGCTCTGCTTGGAACTACAGGTTTACCTGTTGTAGGATCAATTGGATAATATTTCCAAACTTGTATAATTCTTTGTAAAGCGTTCGCTATGGTAGTATCATAAGTAATTCCACGCCTGATATCCGCTTTATTAGTTTCCCATTTCATTAATGGAACGCTGTCTACATAATAATTAGATGTTTGATCAGAAGATCCTATTCTACCGCCAATACCATTACCACCATCCACCAAGTAATCCCAATTCAATGTCCAAATGCTCTCTTTGGTGTTTCCCAAAACAAAAATGTCTTTATAAGTTAAGAAAACCGGAGTTGAAGGAGTTAACGCATATCTATTCAATGCTATTAATTGATCAATAGTTGATAGAACATTTGCATAATCCTTTTTCCATAAATAAACTTCAGCAAGAATAGCTAATATGCCGCCTTTGTTTAACTCAAATACATTAATAGCATTTTTATCAACAAGTGTATTTGCATTCAATAAATCTGGTATGATCACACTATTGATAACTGAATCTGCAGATGTACGTGCCAGATTCGGGCTTTGAGCAATATCTTCATAAGGTTCCAGTCTTACAGGAACTGCTCCCCACAAACGCACTGCCCAGAAATACATATAGGCTCTTATTCCATACGCTTGTGCCAGGTAATTATTTCTTTGCACCTCGCTTAATTCTGATATACCCGGTAAATGTTTTATGGCATCATTAGCCCGGGCAATAGTTATATATAAATTATCCCAGCTCGCTGAACCGGTTGTTGCGTTCAATCCATTAAGAACAACATTGATCTGGTTTTCACCAGTTCCACCAAAAGTAAAGTTATCTGATCGCGCATCGCCCCATTCTGTAAAGCTGCCATTACTGCTAAATGTTTTTTGTATGCCATCATAAATAGCTGCGTTACCAAGCAAAGCATGCTCCGCAGTCTTCCAGAACAATGAACTTGAAAGATCAGATATAGGCTGTTGATCCAGTTGTTTTTTACACCCCATAATCAAAAAACCAGATGAAATGATTGCTGTATATAATAACCTTTTCATTTTTTTCTTTTTAAAAGTTAATATTGAGACCTCCGCCAAATTCTCTTTTTCTTGGGTAGCGTCCATTATCGTTGCCCGGTGTAAGAGAACTCCCCAGAGATATTTCAGGATCATACCATGTATAATTTGTCCAGGTAAGTAAATTATTTCCAAATACAAATACTGACACGCCATGCAGTTTTACTTTCGAAATAATTTTTTTCGGAAGATCATAAGCGAGCCTGGCGTTTCGCAAACGAATAAATGAAGCATCTTCAAGGTAAAGACTGCTCAGGTCTCTTGCGTTACCAAGGGAATTATTACTGGCGATCGGATAAATAGTAACATCCCCCTGGTGCCACCAAGCCCCATGTATGTAATCGGGTTCAGGAGTAACATTGGTAGTCACATTCCGGTTTAAATTCGCACGGGCACTATTATATATGCTGCCGCCCCAGCTGATATAAAAATCAAATGATAAAGACAATTGCTTATAGTTAACTGTATTGTTAAGACCCGCTATCCATTGAGGTTGAGCATTTCCTAAAATAGTCCTGTCATTGTCGTCGATAACACTATCCAGGTAATTATTCTGCCATATCATATCACCCCCTTTTGATACAAGACCATTGGTCGTTAGTTGTTTTACAACACCAGTATAAGGTTTGTCGTCCAATGTATATCCTGAAAAAACATTATTTGTAAAAACAGGTGTCAGTTGCTGTTTGTAATCAGGCGTCCATGCATTTGACTGATCGTAAGCATAGACTCCTAAAGCAGTATATCCATAAAAATCACCTAAACGGCCGCCTTCAGTAACCTTCCAAAGATTGGGATTACCAGGTAAAAGCTCAGTTCCTTCATACAATTCCTTAACTGTATTATTATTTATAGACATGTTATAAGAAATTCTCCATTGCCAATCCTTTGTTCGAACCGGGTAGCCGCTTACTACAAATTCAAGCCCTTTATTTTGAATTGATCCTACATTAACCCGTACACTACCATATCCTGTATTTGATGGTAAAGTCGCGCCGTATAAAAGATTTTTTGTTGTCTTATTATAATAATCTGCTGTAATCGATATTCGCCCTTTTAATAAGGTAAGGTCCATCCCAACGTTAAACTGATTGACAGATTCCCAGGCAAGTTTGTTATTCCCAAAAGTTGGAGGTGGCGCTACCCCGGAAACCCCATTATAATAATTACTGCCAAATACATATCGCTGAATCGCATCATAAGGATTAGGAAGCCTGTCATTGCCAATTGCACCATAACTAATTCTGAACTTACCATCATCAAGATACTTCCTTGACCAATCCATAAATTTTTCTTCAGTGAAACGCCACCCTATAGAAGCTGATGGAAAATATCCCCATTTACTGTCTGCGCCAAAACGGGAAGAACCATCGGCTCGGAAATTACTGTTGAACAGATATTTTCCTTTATAAGAATAACCCAACCGGGCAAAGACAGAACTTTTATAATATTGTTCTTCATTGGTTGTTGCCGGATTTTTTACTTGTGCTGAATTCATCGTAAGCACTGTTTCCGTTACCAGGTTGGAGCCTGATTGATTTGATTCACGTAAGAAACCTTCTTCAGCGCCAACACCCAAAACGCCCGTAACAATATGCTTGCCTTTAAAAGTTTTATTATAATTAAAATATCCTTGTGCCTGCCAGTAAGTTTCAAAATCTGTATTATCCTCAAGACTATTATTAAGAGGAGAAGCACTACTTACGATTTTGGGGAAGAAAACAAGGTTATGTGTATTGGTAAACCTTACATTACCATCCACAGTAAATTTTAATTCCTTAAGAAAGTTATAGCTGATATAACTATATATGTTAGCATCATATATATCATAATTATTTTTGTCATAAAGCGCTTCCGCCACGGGATTTCTTCTTCCACCGATCAAAGGGGCGAGACTGCCATCCTGAAAATAAACGCGGAAATTGGGTGGCCGCTGAATGGCTTGTTGCAATGTATTTCCTTCATTGATCCTGTTTTCGGTTTGATATAGTCCCTGTATGCGGGCACCAAATGAAAATTTTTCAGTGGGTGCGTAATCAATATTAAATCTTGCCCTGGCAATATCTGCCCAGCTATTTATTATTAAACCTTTATCTTTTATTATTCCTACACTGCCATAAAGATTCAGCACTTTGGTACCTCCACTAATGGCTAGATCTACTTGGTGCCTGACGGCAGTTTGTGTCAGTTGGTCCTGGTAATCATTGTCAGCATTATACCCGGGATTTAAAGAATCGGTCGGGCGATTGCTTACCCCTGATGAACTTCTTTTTGCATCAAGCAATCTTCTGTCTGCAGCATTAGATTGTGGCACTTTATGCGATAAATTTCCAAAACTTGTAAAATATCTTAAATCGATTTTGGGTCTTCCGTCTTTTCCTTTTTTTGTTGTAATAATGATAACCCCATTACCGCCTGCTGAACCATAAATTGCTGCTGAAGCAGCATCTCTTAATATTTCAATTGATTCTATATCGGCCGGATTGATGCCATCGATATTTACTCCCTGGGCGCCATCAACTACATAAAGTGGTTCAGCGCCCCCTTCAATTGTTCCAATACCCCTGATACGAATAGAACTTGATGCTCCCGGTCGTCCTGACTCCTGTGCAACTACAACTCCGGGTACTTGCCCTTGTATTGCTTCAAAAACATTTTGTGGTGCCCGTTCGGCTATTTGTTTACTTCCAATAGAAGATATAGCACCCGTTACATCGCGTCTTTTCTGTGAACCATATCCCACCACAACAATTCCTTCAAGATTACTTGCAGATTCAGTTAATGTAACATTTATCGATGTCCTGCTTCCCACGATTTCTTCCTTATCACCGTGATCAACCATCGAAAAAACCAGGACAGATCGCTGACTTGGAACTTCAATACTAAATTTTCCATCTGCATCGGTTGTCGTACCGTTTGTGGTGCCTTTAACAATGATGCTTACTCCCGAAAGAGTTTTACTTTGTGGATCTTTGACTGTGCCCGAAACCCGGAATGATTGGGCCAAAGCGGCTAGTGCCGAACATTGAAATAAAAATACGAGGAGGAGCAATCGAATGTATGGTCTGTCCCTAAGACAGCTGTCAGAAAAGATTCTCTTTTCCATATAGCAGTTTGTTTTTTTTCAATCTTGCACAAAACATTGTACAAATGAATCGTTAGCAATTGTGTTTAGTTCAACCTTTAATCCAAAATATCCCGCTTGTTGATTTGCCTAACCAAAGTATTACTATGCAAATACACAACATTTTCTTTCTCGCCATTTCTGTTAGTTGTCTTAGTAATAAGCTATTTTAACTGTTAGTGTTTTCTATCTCGGACTAATTTTATTTAATGTCTGGGCGATTCTGTAAACTATTCAAGCATTCGATCTTACCGCCTTTGATCCGCCGGTTATCACAATATAACATCGAATCTTTTTTGCCGTCTGAGTTCTCCAATCATTTATTTCTCTATAAAATCTTCCCGCATCGGGCTAAATACATCAATCAACACGCCGGCTTCAAGGCAAACAGCACCATGCATAACATTTGGTGAAATATAAAATGCATCACCTGCTGCGAGAATTTTTTTCTCTCCATTAATTTGTACTTCA
>DASYQG010000218.1:0-2112 GCA_036005825.1 Chitinophagaceae bacterium
CATTGATCAAACCAATTGGCACATGATATTTCTCATAAAGTTTTCTTGCAAAAAAATAAGCAACTGCGGAAAAAGGTCGTACATCATCACCAATAGCAGATTTCCAATAACCTGTTGGCAGATCATCTTGAGGGCCTTGCAAATTTGTTAATGTAGGTATCCAAAAATGTCTTATCTGCGGATAGTTAGCTTCTGCAATATCTTTTGCATAAGTAACATCATGAATATTCATTTGATGCACCATGTTCGATTGACCACTGCATATCCATACATCACCGATAAGAATTTCTTTTAAAACAATTTTATTGCTTCCGGCAATATCCATTGTATAAGGGCCGCCGGCTGTCATTGGAGGTAATTGTATTAACCATTTGCCATCACCGCCGGTTGTTGTTTTATAACTCTTGCTGTTGAATTTGATATTTATCTTTTCATTCTTTGCAGCCCAACCCCAGATATTTATTTTAGCATCTCTTTGCAGGATCATACTATCTCTTACAAGACGAGGAAGTCTTACTTGTGCACGAATAGATTCCAGGTTTAGTAATAGAAGTAAAACAAAAAGAACATTTATTTTTTTATAACTCATACTTAAACTTCTTTATTTCCCTTTAGGGGTTAGGGGGTTTTTAATTGTGTATTACTTATAAAAGCAATTCTTTTACTATCCGGCGACCAGGATGGAACATTCATACTTCCCTGTCCCCCGAAAACGTAACCTATAGTTTTGGGTACACCGCCGCTTGCCGGCATTAAGCGGATATAAATTTTTTGATAAAAAGGATGGGTTGCCGGGTCGATCTCTTTTGGAAAAGAAACATAGACTATCCATTTTCCGTCAGGTGAAAAATGGGGGAACCAATCATTGTATTCATCAAAAGTCACCTGTTCCTGGTTGCTGCCATCCGCTTTCATTCTCCATATTTTCATTGTGCCTGTTCGCACAGAATTAAAATATATCCATTTACCATCAGGACTATACTCTGATCCATCATCAAGAGTAATTAGATTAGTAAGCTGTGTTTCTTTTTTAGTAGCAATATCTACTGACCAGATATCATATTGCTTGTTCCTGAAACCGGTAAATAATAATTTTTTGCCATCCGGTGACCAGCTATGCAAAAAAGAATGTCCTGAATCTTCAGAAGTAATTTTAATGGGGCTATCAGAACCTGTAAGTGGCAAAGTGAAAATCGTTGATGTTCTTTTTTCACCAACATAATTGCTGATGGCTATCATCTTTCCATCGGGAGACAATACATGGTCGTTGTTATTATTTATCGCAGATCCGCTATTGATTTTGTTCACAGAACCGCTGGCAAAAGCATAATTGTATAGCAGGCCCGCCGATGAATTAAAGATCAGTGATTTCCCGTCCTTTGTCCAGTTAGGGCATTGTATAGAACCTGTTTCAGAATAAATTATTTTTCTAAGTCCTGTCTGCACGTCCATTAATTCCAAATGACTGCCGATATAATCACGATAAGGCCTGTAATCTTTAGCAGGAGGAATGATGATACGAACATTACTGAATACAGCCTGCTCAACTACATTTTCATTATGCGAACAAATAAAAAGACCGGTAAATACTTCTTCGTTCAATAGAAGTTCTTTGGAAGCTGTTTTATAATTTTCTCCTGGTGTTGCTGCAGAAAAAGTGAAAGTGTTTCCTACACGTTGCAATTCTATGTTAACAGCTTTATTTGATGCCATTACTATTTGTACTGTCTGTGCAGTATCTGCATGCCTGGATTGTAACGACGTCAATCCATCACCATGTACACATGCATCAGCATAAGGTGAGTTAGGAGTCAATTCATTTCTTGCAATGATACCGATCTTACGATGAGGATCTGTTCCTTTTCCAATAAAACGAACAGTAGCACTTATCATGAAATCGCCTTTGATCTTTTTCCAGAGAAAGCGAAACTGGTCATCATTTGCCCACATGTTCTTGCCACCGCAGCTCATTATGTATTCCTGTGTTTCTGTATTATAAGTTGCAGATCCTTTTTTGCGGGGTTGCCAACATCTTCATTGCCGTCAAACATTCCGGTTTTTTGTTGAGCATTTAAAAATGTTAACCAAAACATTAGGCAGAATAGTGATGTT